>DASSGE010000429.1:0-6211 GCA_035693605.1 Binatia bacterium | reverse complement strand
GCGCGCGATCGCCGGCACGGACTGCGTCACCGCGATGGCGGAATGAATGCCGACAAGGCGATCAGCCGATCGAGCGTCGTCCGAGCCAACGCACGCCATGAATATTAAAATGAAAATTAGCGGCAGCATTGTCGTTCAAGGTTCAACGTCGGATAGAAGGAATTCGGTTGCCTCATTTACCCTGTTGTTCCCGATCGCCCGTCGAAGAGTGCGGCCAATTCCCATCGTCTTTCCTCCCCCCGCGACGGGGCGAGGATGAAGGTGGGGTCACGCCAGAGGATTCTTGCAGATGACATTGAGCAGCGCTTGGCGTTTTTCTTCCTTCACCACTTTGAGCGCTTTCGCTAGCGCGTCCGGCAGCGCCGCAGGGTCGTCAACTCGCGCGGCATAAGCGCCACAGGCTTGCGCCGTCAGCTCGAAGTTGGGCGACGGCGTCAGATCGGTGCCGGGAAACTTACGCGTGCGGGCTGCAACGCCGTCAGGATAGAGGCCGCGTGCCGCGTTCAAGCTCGCGTTCCACACCTGGTTGTTGTAGATCACCGTCAAGAAGGGAATTTGATATTTCTGCGCGGTAAAATGGCAGGCCGTCGGCGCACAAAACATATAGGAACCGTCGCCTTCCGCAGCAATTACCGTCGAGTCCGGCGCACCTAACTTCATGCCGATCGCCGCACCAAGTCCCCAACCGAGATGGCCGGCGAGCGGCGTGTTGAACATCGAGCCGGGGCGGTTCAAGTGAATCACCTCGGCGAGCTTTGAAGTAATCGTCTCGTTGGCGATGATCGTTTTATCGTCCATCGCATCGCCGATGCATTTCGATAACCAGAAAGGATGGATCGGTGACTGATTTTTCACCGACTCCACGCTCGCGTCCATCTCGCGGATCATCGCTCGATGCTCCGCTTCGATTCGCGTGCGCCGTTCGTCCAATTTAGCTTGCGCCACGACGCCGCCATTCAGCTTGTCGCGGATGATCGCGTTCAGCACGGGCAACGAAACCTCGGAACAACCGCTCACCGGCAAATCGGCCGGGAAACCCCACCCGGGGATGCCGGTGAACAGCGGATCGCGCTCCAGATGGACGATCTTCACGCCATCGCGCAAGACGTTGCGGTTGGGCGGCTCCCAGGGCACGTCGGTGTCGATGAAAAACAACACGTCGGCGTTGCGCACGTACTTCGTCACCTGTGTGCCCAAATGCAGCGGATGGTCGGTGGGGAAATTGACGTAGGTCATCTGCTGGACGACGGGAATCGCCAACAATTCGCTCAGTTCGGTCAACGACTGCACCGCTTCCGGGTTGCGGCCGAGATACTTGGTCACGATCAAAGGACTGTCGGACGCGATCAGCCAGTCAGCGGTTTTTTCCAACGACGCTTGATCGGCTTGGCTCTTACTCGCCGGCGCCAGCGCGTCCGGCGGCATCACTTGTGTCGATTCCATCGCTTCGGCCAACCACTCGCGCGGCAGCGTCATATACACGGGACCACGCGGTTCGCTCATGGCGATCTTGTAGGCGCGCGACACCACCGCGGCGAGATTCTGATTGGTGCGAATTTCATAATCCCACTTGACGAACTCGCGCACCACGCTGCCTTGATCCCGCGACTCCTGGCGCCAGTGAATGTTTTGGCTCTTGCCGCCGCGCAATTCACCTTCGGTTATCGGCGTGCGCCCGGCGCAGAGAAACAGCGGCACATTCACCGATGCCGCATTGATCACACCGCCCAACGCATTGGCCGTGCCCGGTAGCGTGTGCACCAGAACCATCTGCGGCTTTTGCGTGACGTTATAATAACCATGGGCCATCGACACCGCCGCTAACTCATGCGGCACGACGATGGGCCGGATATCACGCGGATCTTCACCTGCTGTGCGCGCCATCGCTTCGATCAGCGGACCATGATCCGTGCCGGTGTTTGCGAACATGTAACGTACCGAACCGAGCGCGCGCATCTGCGCGAGAAAAGCCTCGGCTCCCGTAGCAACCGGCACAGTCTTGTTTGGCGTGGTCATAAAGCACTCCTCCCATCGGCAAAACGGCCTCACTCTGTCAGGAGTCCGAAAAGTTTGCAACGAAAACTTTCTTCGGAATCGGCAATCGGATTTATTCCCCCGCAAAGGCGCAAAGCTCGCAAAGGTGACGGGCGATGCCCGTCATCCCGAGTGACTGCGAGGGATCTAAGATGGATTTCTCCCTTCGGTCGAAATGACAACTAAACCGACAGTGGCGAGCTTTGCGTCTTTGCGAGAAATGTCCGAATGTCGCAATTGACTTTGCCGCTTCCCTACCGCAATGATCGAGCCTTCCCATGGCGCCGAGCGAAGCATCAGAGCAAGCATCATCATCCCACCCTTGGCTCAAGGATTTCATTCTAACTTGGTTGAGCCGGTTCGGCATCTTTCTCGCCCATCATGTTACCCGGCCGCTCCTGCCGCTTTATCTGATCACCTTCGGCGCTTCGTCCACCGTCATCGGCGCGGTGATGGCGGTGTTCACGATCACTGCGACGATGATGCGTATCCCCGTCGGTTTACTCATCGATCGTATCGGCCGCAAACCTTTTCTGCTCTATGGCATCGCGTTATTCACCGCCGGCAAATTGGGCTACCTCTGGGCGCCGTCGATTTTGCTCATGCTGCCGTTCCGTGTGTTGCACGGCCTTGGCTGGTCCGGTTGCACTACCTCGGTATCAACGATCAACGCCGACATCGTGCCGCAAGCGCGTCGCGGTGAACTCATGGGCTACGCCGGTATGGCGAGCAGCCTCGCCTCTGCGCTAGGTCCGGTGCTGGGTTTCGCGCTGTTCCATCGCTTCGACTATTCCGGCGTGTTTCTCGGCGCCAGCGCATTACTAATCTTGAGTTTCATCTTCGCCGTCCCAGTCGCCGAACCTATCCGCCCGAAAACCGAACCTTTCATAGCCGAGCGTTGGATCGACAACATCATGGTCAAAGAATCCCTCGACCCGGCCATCGGCGTTATGTTTCTTTCCTTCGGCCATGGTGGAATCCTGACGTTTTTACCGATCCACGCATTGAAAATCGGCCTCGCCAATCCGGGCATCTGGTTCGGCGTTTACGCCGCTTGCATTCTGCTCAGCCGACCCGTTGCCGGGCCGATCTCGGACAAAGTCAGCCGCCGCGCCGTCATCATTCCCGGATTGATTTTGAATCTCGCCGGTATCGTCATGCTGGCATTTGCGACCACGTCAAATGGCTTAATGGCCGCGGCCATCGTCGGCGGGTTTGGTACCGGCGCTGCCCAGCCCGCGCTGATGACTCAGGCGGTGGACCGCAGCGATGGCCAACGGCGCGGCCAATCGCTGGCGCAGTTTCAGTTTTTCTACGACTTGGGCATCGGTATCGGCTCCTTGAGCCTGGGCGCGCTACTTGATTTGGTCGACCAAAGTTTTCTAGTTATGTATCTTGCCACCGGCGGCGTGGCTTTGCTCGGTCTGTGGATCAATTGGCGAGGGAAATAATTCGACTCGACTCGCGGCAATTTTTTTCTTATACCCTCGCCCATTCGATGGGAGAGGGCGAGGGTGAGGGCAAAAACAATGCAATGCAGTAATAATTTCGAGAGCCGCACCGGAACCTTTCAGCATACGATCCGGTTATTTATCTTCGCTCTCTCCGCTTATTTCCTTTTACCCACGATCATCTTCGCCCAGACGAAGGTCATCGTCGGCTTGTCGACGCTCAACTCGCGCGTCTCACCGTTGTGGGTCGCCCAGGAGCGCGGCTTCTTCGCCAAGAACGGACTTGATGTAATCCTAGTCCTGACGCGACTTTCCCAACCGGCGGTGGCCGCCTTACTCGCCGGCGAACTGCAGATCGTCTACGGCGGCTCCAATACCGCTCTGGGCGCAGCGGCTAACGGGGCCGAGCTGAAAATCCTTGCGATGATGTCCAATCGGCTGACTTATGACTTAATCGCTCGCCCAGGAATCAACAAGGTCGAAGACTTGCGCGGCAAACGCCTTGGTACCGGCGGCATTGGCGGCAGTCTATGGATGGGCGCCCTTCTCGGTTTGGAACACTTGGGCTTGGAGGCCACGCGGGATCAGATTTCGCTCATGATCGTCGGCGACCAGACTAATAATGTTCAAGCTCTCGAGGCAGGCAATGTTGACGTCGCCACCCTCGACGGCGTTTACACTCATCGGCTGAAGCAAAAGGGATTCAAAATCATCGCCGAATTTGGCAAAGCAAATATTCCGTTTCCCGGCCAAGGAATTGTCGTATCACGGGCATTTCTGCAGAAACAGGCAAATGTCGTCGAGAATTTTTTGAAGAGCCTCCTCGAAGGTATTCAGTTCAGCCTGGCGCCGGCCAACAAGGCATCTGTCATAAAAACGATGACCACACGCCTGCGCATCCCCGACACCAACAGCGCCGAAGCCGGCTACCAGGACCTCATCACCGGCGTCGAAGCCAGACCCTATCCGTCTTTGGAGGGCCTGCGCAATGTGCAGCGTCTGATGAAACAACAAAACCCTAAGGTGGGAAATCTCAAGGTCGACGATTTAGTCGACGACCGGATCCTGCGAAAGTTGTTGGGAGGGTAAAAAAAGGGCGGGTTTAAAATCCGCCCCTACATTTCGGAAATCTTTTTTTGCACCCTTTGTGCTCTTTGTGGTTAATTCCTCCGAATCCGATTCTCTCCACCTACGCCATATCTAGATGGAAAAACTTCACGGCGTTGCCGGCAAGCATCGCGTGCTTTTCATTTTCCGGCACCCCGGAGAACTGTTGTTCCACCAGCTTCAACGAATCGGGCCAGACCGTCACGATATGCGGAAAATCTGTCGACCACATGACTTTGTCGACACCAACCATGTGGCGCAGTTGAATGCCGATGGGATCGTCGAAGACGCCCCAGTGAGCGTGCTCGCGCAGGTATTCGCTCGGCATTTTTTTCAATTTGGGCAACCCCAGAAGCTTTTCCGCCCAGTGGCAATTGACCTTATAGGTCTGATCCATCTGTTGGTAAAAATAGGGAATCCAGCCGATGTTATTCTCGGCCCAGAAAATCTGCAGTTTGGGGAAACGGTCGAATACCCCGGTAAAAATCAACTGCGTCGCTTCGACCGCGCCGCAGTGATAAATACCCTGGCGTGCCAAGCGTTGAAGAAAATCGAACGGCCGGTCTTCGCCCTGGGGGTCGTTGGGATATTTCATTAAATAGACATCGCGCTCATCGGTGCGGCGCGGAAACGAAGTGTGGATCGTCACCGGCATATCGAGATCGATCGCCGCCGCGTAAAACTTATCGTCCTCCGGTGTCGGAAAATTCTTGCCGCTCGGGAATGTGTGCAGGCGCACCGCCTTGAAGCCCTTTTCCTTGCAGCGTTTCATCTCGGCGACGTTTTCATCGGCGCCCATATCCGGCATCACCGCGACGCCGATCAAACGGTCCGGGTCGACGGCGCAGTACTCCTCGATGAAATAGTCGTTGAACGCGCGGATAATGGCAAGAAATGCGTCGCGATCTTTGATCTTGGTGTTGCGCGCTTCGCTGGCGAACAACAATTCACCGTCGATGCCGTCGGCGTCCTGTTCCTTCAACCGCTGTTGCGGCGTGCCGGCGCCGACCGAGTTCTCGAAGTCAAGCCGGGTGGGATTGAAATTTTCCGGTTCCTTACCGGCGAATAAATTGGTGCCGCGATATTCCAGCGGCTGTCCCTCTTCGACGATAGCATCGCGGCCGTCGGCAAGTTTGATGCGACGCGGCGCCCGGTCGCGATACTTGGCCGGCACTCGGTGCGTCCAGTTTTCCGGCAGAGACTCATAATGGCTATCGGCAGAAAAATATCGGTACTTGCGGGACATTGAAGAAACCTCCTCAAAAAATAAAAACGCTAAAATATATCTGTGAATATTCTAAAAGAATTTGCAACCGGGCGTGGGTGTGGCCGGAACTCGCGAGGGCACGCCGTCGAAGTGAAATCGAACCTGGATGCCGGCTTGCGCCGGCATGACGAACGTTCTCTTCGCGTGTGCGCGAGAAATTTAAACCATCGCCATGCGAGACATTAACGCACCAGCATCTCTTTCATGATCTTTTCCATCGCTTTGGATACACGGTCGGTCTGCTCGGCGGTGACGACATGCAGCGTTACGCCTTTCTCTTCCAAATTGTTGAGTTCATCGTAGATCGAACGGGCGCCCTTGCGCGTGGGGATGCGCCCGGTGCCGGCCAGGA
>DASSGE010000428.1:0-3319 GCA_035693605.1 Binatia bacterium | reverse complement strand
GATTGCGGCAGGCGATTGCGGTTTTTGACATGCCTGGAGCCCGGCTTTTTCCGGGTGACGAGTGCGCATGGCGTACTATCCGTCAGCTCGGCGTCGATCGAAATCAAGGCCAGCGGATTTACTCAGTACCTTCCGCGTTCGACCGTTGCTCGGGAACCTTCCAGGTCGTCATTAACCGCGGCGGCGATGCGCACGGCGCAGGCTTTATATTCCGGAATCTTGGCCAGCGGGTCCAAGGCGTCAATGGTCAATAGGTTGGCGGCGGCCTCGTGAAAATGCATGGGGATAAAGACCACACCGACGGTGGTCCGCTGTGTGACCCAGGCGCGCAGGACGACAGTGCCGCGACGCGACGAGACTCGCACCGGCTGATCGTCTTCGACCTTCAGACGGGCGGCGTCGGCCGGATTGATTTCAATACGCGCCACTGGATAGAGCTCGTCGAGTTTTGAGTGACGCGTCAGGGTGCCGCCGTGCCAGTGTTCGAGCAGTCGACCGGTGGTCAGGATGAACGGATATTCCGCGTCGGGTAGCTCCACCGATGGGATGTATTCCAAGGCGTGAAATTTGCCTCTGCCGCGCGGGAAACTTTCAGCGAATAGAAAAGGCGTGCCGGGATGATTGTCGTCCCACACCGGCGTCTGCAGCCCCTCGGTCTCGATGCGCGGATACTTTACACCGGCATATTCCGGCACCACACGGCCCATTTCTGCAAGCACTTCGGCGGGAGTCTGGTACGCCCAGTAGGCGGTCTGCGGTCGGCCGAGTCTTTTCTCGATACGCGCAGCGAGATCGCAGACGATCTGCCAATCGGCCCGCGCCTGCCCGCGCGGTTCCATTGCTTTGCGTACGCGCTGAACCCGGCGGTCGGTGTTGGTAAACGTGCCTTCTTTCTCGGCCCAGGATGCGGCCGGCAAAAACACATCGGCGTAAGCGCAGGATTCATTAATGAACAAGTCCTGTGCCGAGAGAAATTCCAATTGCTCGATCATTTGGCGGGTGTGGTTCAGATTGGGCTCGGACATCATCGGATTTTCGCCCATGATGTGCAATGCGCGCACGCCGCCGGCCCTGACCGAACTCAAGATCTCGGTGGTCGTCAGCCCCGGTCGGCGATTGAGCGCGCCCGACTCGATATGCCATGCCTGCTCGAATTTGCGCGCCGCCGCTTCGTCATCGACGCGCTGATAACCGGGATAGTGCCACGGCATCGCACCGGAGTCCGACGCACCCTGGACATTGTTCTGTCCGCGCAGCGGATTCAATCCCGTGCCCGGGCGGCCGATCTGGCCGGTGAGGAGCGCAAGATGAATCAGCGACATGGCATTGTCGGTGCCATGCGAATGCTCGGGAATTCCCAGCGCCCAATATATCGCCGCGTTCTTCGCCCCAGCGTAAAGGCGCGCCGCCTGAATGATCAAATTGCGGTCGACACCGGAAATCGCCTCGGCATATTCCGGCGTGAATTTTTCCATCGATTTAGCGAAATCAACAAAGCCTTCGGTGCGCCGTTCGATGAAATCTTGGTTGTAGAGCCGCTCCTTGATAATCACGTGGGCCATGGCCGAATAGAGCGGCACATCGGTGCCGGGCTTTTCCGGCAGCCAGAGCGTCGCCCAGTTAACCATTTCCACTCGTCGGGGATCGACAACGATCAGTTGGGCGCCGTGCTTGGCGACCGCCGCTTTCATTTGCAGAGCAATGATCGGATGGGTTTCCGCGGTGTTGGAACCGGTGACAAGAAACACATCGCTGTGAATCACTTCGGCAGCGGTGTTGCTCATCGCCGACGAACCGAGCGCCATTTGCAGCGCAACGACTGACCCGGCATGACACAAACGGGTGCAGTGATCGACGTTGTTACTGCGGAATAACGCGCGGAAAAGCTTTTGCAATAGATAATTGTCCTCATTGGTGGCCTTGGCGCAGCAGTAAACGGCCATCGCGTCGGCACCATCGCGTTGATAAATCTCGCACAATCGGTCGGCGGTGTAATCGAGGGCTTCGTCCCACGAGACCTCGCGCCACTGTTCGCGATCGAACGCCTGCGTGCGCGCGCCGGCTGTCTGCTTGATTTTGCGAATCAGCGGCGTGGTCACCCGATCCTTGTTGTAAATGAAATCGTAACCGAAGCGGCCTTTGACGCAGAGGTTGCCGTGATTGACCACAGAATCAAACGGCGAGGTGACTTTGTAGATGTAGTCGTCTTTGATGTGCAGTTCGAGTTTGCAGCCGACGCCGCAATACGGGCAGGTGGTCGGCGCGATGCGGTCGGCGCTGATCACGGTGATTTCCTCCGGCGCTTATTGCCGCCGCGGCTGGCCTCAATGATTTCATTGAGATCCAAGCCCTGTTCCAGCAGCGACTCGCGCTTGGGTTTGAGCGCGCCGGTGGGGCAAACGCCGACACACTGGCCGCAAAAGACACAGCTGGTTTCCGGCATCGGCTTATCGAAGAACGTGCCGATGGCAGTGTCGAAACCGCGCCCGGTAAAATTGATCGCGTAGGTGTACTGGGCGTCTTCGGCGCACACCTGAACGCAGCGCCAGCACAGGATGCATTTGGCGTAATCGCGGATGTACATCGGATTATCGTCGAGCACCGCATGTTCGCGTTTCTTCGCTTCAGGAAAGCGCGCGGCATCGGCATGATTTTCGTCGATAAGTTCTTGAATCTCCGGCGCCTGCGAAAGATCCACCGCCGAACCGAGCATTTCCAGAATCGTTCGGCGGCTGCGCGCGGCGCGGGCGCTGGAGGTCGAGACTTTCATGCCTTGGCTCACTCGACTCAAGCACGCCGGCAAAAGCGGTTTGACGCCGTCGACTTCGACCACGCAAATGCGGCACAAACCGTTTGCCGTGCAGTGATCGTGATAGCATATCGTCGGAATCTGCCGGCCCAGCTGCTCGGTGGCTTTGAGAATGGTCGTCTCCTCGGGCACGGTGACGGAATTGCCGTCGATGGTTAGTGTAACATCAGCCATAGCAAATTACTCAGGAGAATTGGATCGGTGGAGGAATCGAGTGTTTGGTTCCGGGGACATCATACCACGCTGCAGTATTCCATCACGCTGGCTTGTGAGTCCTGCGATTTTCACTTTTTGAACCATTCCGGCCACAATTTCATTGCGCTCAAGATCGCCACGGGCGCCGTCTGACCGAGGCCGCATAGGGAAGCGTCGACCATCGTGTGGCCCACGTCCACCAAGCGTTCGCCGTCGCCGGCAAGAGCTCGCCCGGACGCGCTCCGGTCAAGAATTTCATACTGTCGCTGGGTGCCCAACTGGCAGGGATAACATTTGCCGCAGCTCTCGTCGGCA
>DASSGE010000427.1:0-11979 GCA_035693605.1 Binatia bacterium | reverse complement strand
AGAGAGATGGGCAAGTATATCAAGGCGGAAAGTTAACTTTGACAAATCGGAAATACGAATAGCAACATTCGAAGTAATTCAAATGACCAAAACATTGGAAGTTGTATACAGCCGTCGTTTAGATCCGGCTTTTTAGATTTTTCCGGTAGGAGATTTAATAGTTCTGGGTTTGTTGACTGGGAATTAGGATTTTCCCATTTTGGGGAGTTTAATGGCGAATCTCGGTTTTGTCGGTTTGGGAGTGATGGGCAGCCGGATGGCGAAACGCTTGCTCGATGCTGGCCACAGCGTCACGGGTTACAACCGGACCAAGTCCAAGGCGCAGTGGTTGCTCGACGCTGGCATGAAATGGGCCGACAGTCCGCGTGCCGCCGTAGAGTCGACCGAAGTGGTCTTTTCCATGATCGCTAATAACCATGCTTTGCGTGCTGTAACCGAAGGGAAAGAGGGAATTTTGGCCGGACTGAGCACAGGCAAAATTTACGTCGAGATGAGCACGGTGAGCCCGGCGGCGATTCGCGAGCTTGCCAAACTTGTCGAGGCGGAAGGCGCCGAGATGCTTGATGCGCCGGTCTCTGGCAGCTCGATCACTTTGGAAGAGGGAAAACTCTCGTTCATGGTAGGCGGCAAAGCTGAAGTCTTCGAAAAGGTCCGGCATTATCTGCAAGCGATCGGTCCAAGGGCGACCTACGTCGGCGGCCACGGCTTAGCGGCGGCGATGAAAGTCGCCACCAATTTGAGTTTGGCGGTGCAGATGCTGGCGTTTAGCGAAGGCTTGTTGCTCGCTGAAAAGAGCGGCATCGCCCGCGCGACCGCCGCTGAAGTTTTGTTCAACAGCGTGATCGCCTCGCCGATGGTGAAATACCGTGGTCCCTTCGTGCTCAACATGCCGGACGAAGCGCTGTTCGACGTCAACATGATGCAAAAAGATTTGCTGCTGGCATTGGAAATGGGCCGTCAACTCGACGTGCCGCTGCCGACAACGGCAGTCACCAACGAATTTCTCACCGCCGCCCGCGGCATGGGATTATCGGACAAGGACTTCGCCATCCTCTTCGAAGTCTTGGCGCGGATGGCGGGGGTGAACTGATGGCATATTTGAGTGTTGGAATAAACGAGTTGTACAGCGATGGGTTCCGGATTTGCCATTTTTCACAGTGATTGTTATGCCCCAATCGAAGAAGTCCAAACCGCAACGGCCGAGTCGCGCTCCTGCTCACGACGAACGTTGGCTTCGTTTCTATCGCCAGATGTTAAAGATCCGGCTTTTCGAAGAGGAGGTCAACCAACTTTATCTTGGCGCCAAGATGCCGGGGCTGGCGCATCTCTATGTCGGCGAGGAAGCCGTCGCGGTCGGCGTCTGTGAAGCGCTACGTCAGGACGATTACATCACCAGCACACATCGCGGCCATGGACATTGCATTGCCAAGGGCGCATCCGTCAATCGAATGTTCGCCGAATTGCTCGGCAAGGAAGCCGGTTACTGCCGCGGCAAAGGCGGCTCTATGCATATTGCTGACCAGGACACAGGCAATTTGGGCGCGAATGCCATCGTTGGCGGTAGCGCGGGCATTGCCACGGGCGCAGCATTATCGATCAAGATGCGCGGCACCGATCAAGTCGCAGTCTGTTTCTTTGGCGATGGCGCACTCGGTCAAGGACTGCTTTATGAAACCATGAACATGGCCGCGCTCTGGAAGTTACCGGTGATCTATGTCTGCGAGAACAACCAGTACAACGAATACACCTACTATCGCGAAACCACCGCGGGCGAAGTCACCGGACGTGCGAAAGCCTTCGGCATTCAGGGGGACTCGCTCGACGGCCAAGACGTGCGCGCGATCCACGCCGCAGCGCAGAACATGGTCGAGAGTGCGCGTCGGGGCGACGGCCCGGCTTTTTTAGAATGTCTCACCTACCGCTTCCACGGTCATCACGTCGGTGACATCGACCGCTCATACTACCGCTCGAAAGCCGAAGAACAAGAGTGGAAATCACAGCGTGATCCGGTGCTGCTTCTCGCTGCGTGGCTTGAGAAGAGCAGCCTGGCTGACAGCCAACTTCTGGCACGCATAGAAAGCGAAATCTCAGCTGAAATCAAAACGGCGGTAAACTTTGCGATCAACGCGCCATTTCCGGCAGCGAGCGAAGTCGAGCAACATGTCTACGCCTGATACATCGATTAGCAAAATTGGAACGCGCGAGATTACCTTTGGCCAAGCGATCAATGAAGCGCTGGCTGAAGAGATGCGGCGCGATCCAACGGTATTCATCATCGGCGAAGATGTCGCCGAGGCGGGTACGCCGTTTAAAGTTCTCTCGGGGCTGGTGACGGAATTTGGCAAGCAGCGCGTAATCGATTCGCCGATCTCGGAAGCCGGCATCGCCGGCATCGGGGTCGGTGCGGCGATGACGGGCATGCGGCCCGTGGTCGACATCATGTTCGGTGACTTTATCACGCTGACGATGGACCAAATGGTTAATCAAGCGGCGAAGATTCATTATATGTCGGGTGGCAAGCTCAAAGTGCCGATGGTGCTACGCACGACTCTCGGCGCCACGCGCCGCTCCGCCGCACAACATAGTCAAAGCTTGCACGTCTGGCTCAGTCACATTCCCGGTTTGAAAGTCGTCGTGCCGTCAACGCCGTACGACGCCAAGGGATTGCTCAAGTCGGCAATCCGCGACGACAATCCGGTGGCCTTTTTCGAAGACAAGATGATGTACCAGCTCAAAGGGCCGGTACCGCTCGAGGAATACACGATCCCGCTCGGCGTCGCCGATGTGAAGCGGGTCGGTAGCGACATCACCCTGGTCGCCACCAGTAGCATGGTTCATGTTGCGCTAGCCACGGCGGCAGTGTTGACGCAAAGCGAAATTAGCGCCGAGGTCGTCGACGTGCGCACAACCGCGCCCCTCGATAAAGTAACGATTATCGAATCAGCAAGAAAAACCAGCCGCGCGATCGTCATTGACGAAGGCTACGAGCGTTATGGTGTTACCGCAGAGATCGCTTCAGTCATAGCCGAAGGCGCATTTTACTATCTCGACGCGCCGGTGAAACGCATGGGCGCGATGGACGTGCCAGTGCCATTTTCACCGGTGCTGGAAGATCAAACTGTGCCGACGGCGGAGTCGGTTGCGGTGATGGCGCGAACCCTTTGCGGAAAATGATAGTTTGTCGTCTAGGTTTTGGCTCTCAGGGTAACTCCCAGACGCCAGACTTTGGACAAGGGAGATAAACATGGGGCTAAAAACCTTCGGTTTGATGGCCGTCGATTGGGAAGAGCGCGTCAACATCGAGCGGCTGCGCCAAGAGCGTTTAGCACGGGTGAAGAATGCGCTCAAGAAATCCGAGATCGGCGCACTCCTCTGCTTCGACATGAACAACATCCGCTACATCACCGCGACCCACATTGGCACTTGGGCGATGGATAAATTAGTGCGGTTTTCCTTGTTGCCGCAAGACGACGAACCGATCCTGTGGGACTTTGGCTCGGCGGCGCGCCATCATCAGATTTATTGCCCGTGGTTGGGCGAGCGCTCGCGCGCCGGTATTTCCACGTTGCGCGGCGCGACCAATCCTAGCTCGGGCTTGGCCGAAGATGTCGCGAAGAAAATCAAGCTAGAGTTGGAGATGCGCAACTTGCAGAACGAGCCGGTCGGCGTCGACGTCATCGAAATGCCGGTGTTGTTCGCGCTGCAAGCCCAAGGCCTCAACGTCGTCGACGGCCAGCAGTTGATGCACGAGGTGAGAAAGATTAAAACCCAAGACGAAATTACCTTGCTCAATACCGCGACGATGATGGTCGATGCCGCCTACGAAGAGCTTTATCAATTCATGAAGCCTGGTGTGCGCGAAAACGAGTGCGTCGGTGTCGTCAGCAAAGTTCTTTATGATCTCGGGTCGGAACATGTCGAAGGCGTCAACGCGATCTCCGGCGAGCGCTGCAGCCCGCATCCGCATGTCTATACCGATCGCGTGCTGCGGCCCGGCGATCCGGCGTTTTTCGATATCCTGCACAGTTTTAACGGCTACCGCACCTGCTACTATCGCACGTTCGCCGTGGGCAGCGCGTCGCCGGCGATGGTCGACGCATACAAACGCAGCCGCGACTACATGGACGCGGCGATCAGCATCGTTAAGCCAGGAATCACCACGGCGGATGTGGTCAAGCTTTGGCCCAAGGCTCAGGAGTTCGGCTTCGCTAACGAAGAAGCCGCCTTCGCATTGCAATACGGCCACGGCGTTGGCCTGTCGATCTGGGAGAAACCGATCTTTAGCCGCTTGGTGTCGCTCGACCATCCCGAAGTCATTGAAGAGGGCATGGTCTTCGCGCTGGAAACCTATTGGCCGGCATCCGACGGCTGGTCCGCCGCGCGCCTCGAAGAAGAGGTCGTCGTCACCAGGGACGGCTGCGAAGTGATCACTCGCTTTCCATCCGAAAAATTGCTAGTGGCGGGAACACACTATTTCACCGCTGGAGGGGAATTGCCGTCCACGCGCGAGACTCAGTCCAATCTAAATAATCCCGGAGCGCTGGAGCGGGTCAAAAGCTGATCATGCTCAACCGGATTGCACACCTAGATATAACCCGAGGATGTTTTGGCGACTAATGTAATCATGCCCGCTCTCGGCGTGGCGCAGCAAACTGGCAGGCTGCTCAAGTGGCTTAAGACCGACGGTCAATCGGTAGCCAAAGGCGAGCCGTTGATGGAAATCGAAACCGACAAGGCAACCGTCGAAATCGAAGCGGCCGCTTCCGGAATTTTGACCAACATCAGCGCCAAACCCGGTGACGAAGTACCGGTGGGCCGGACCATCGCGCTGATCTTGGCGCCGGGCGAAGCCCCGTCGACAAAAAGAGAAGCATTCGCGGCGGCGCCCCTCTTACCCCCTATCCGGCAGGGAGGGGGTAGCGATGAGGGCCGCGCGAAGACGACAAGCACAACGCTACCTACCATTACTCCGGCCCCACGGGCTGGACGAATTCTCGCTTCACCCAAAGCCAAGCGAATCGCCAACGACCAGGGAATCGAGCTGAGATCACTGCGCGGGAGCGGACCTGAAGGAAGTATTCTTGCCCGGGATGTACTCCATCGCGCGCCGGAAAGCATCCGACCGCTAGTGGCAGGATTGTCACCGCGCGAAATCACTCCGCTGAGTCCAATGCGCCGGATCGTCGGCGAGCGCATGACCCAGAGCAAGCAGCGCGCGCCTCATTTCTACCTCAGCATGGAAGTCGATATGACCGTGGTCAGCCTATGGCGAGCAGCCGCGAAAGAACGCGGCGAGGGGTCGATCCCTTCGATCAATGATTTTATTCTCCAGGCCTGCGCCCTAGCACTGAAAGCCTTTCCAACGCTCAACTCAAGCTTCACCGAGCATGGCATTGAGCAGCATTCGGATATCAATCTCGGGGTTGCTGTCGCACTCGACGAAGGGCTGGTTGTGCCGGTGATTCGCAACGCCGACAGGCTCAGTTTATACGAATTGGCGCAGCAAAGCCGCGACCTCGCTGATAAAGCGCAAAACAAAAAGCTTTTTCCACTGGACTACGAAGGCGGTACTTTTACCGTGTCGAATCTTGGCATGTTCGGTGTCGATAGCTTCACCGCCATAATCAATCCGCCGCAGGCGGCGATCCTAGCAGTTGGTCGAGTCGCACCGCGCGTGGTGACCGATGGCGACGGCATCGAGATCAAATCCATGTTGACGGCGACATTGTCGGCGGACCATCGCGTCGTCGACGGCGCCGCCGCCGCACGTTTTCTCAGCGCAATTAAAACCGGTTTGGAAAACATAAAAAATTAGGAGGCTGATGTCATGATTAAAACCAAGCGAAGCTTGCCGCTATTGGCGGTATTGATGGCGATCGTCGGTTATTTTTTACCGTTCGCCGGTGCCCAAGCGCAAAAAGTCGAACGACTCAATTTCGGGGGTGGCCCGCCGTCGGGCGTGTTTGGAATATTCGCTACTGGGATCGGCACCTATTTATCGAGGACGGTCCCGGGTCTCGATGTGAGCATCACCGCGACCGGCGGATCGGTGGAAAATATTCGGCGTGTCAATGCCGGCGAAGCCGACATGGGGTTGTCATTTTCCTCGGATGTGCATGAAGCTTACTTCGGCTTGGAGCAGTTCAAGGGAAAACCTCTCACCAATTTCCGCGCCATCGGTTTGGTCTTCTTTGGCGTGGCGCACACCATCACCTTCGCCGACAGCGGCATCCGCACAGCCGAAGATTTGGCCGGGAAGCGAGTTGCGGTCGGTAACCCAGGTTCCGGGACGTTCGCCAGCGCGGAACGCGTTTTCCGCGCACTGGGGGTTTGGGATAAGCTCAACCGCATTCCGCTACTCGGCGCCCAAGCTGGTGAAGCGATGAGCGACGGCAAAGCTGACGCCTTTTTCTGGACCGGGCCGGAGCCCGATCGTGTGACCATGGAAGCGGCGACCAAGAAACCA
This sequence comes from Binatia bacterium, assembly GCA_035693605.1. Lineage (GTDB taxonomy): Bacteria > Desulfobacterota > Binatia > UBA9968 > UBA9968 > DP-20. The sequence goes on along the minus strand of DASSGE010000427.1, from coordinate 5,513 downwards.
ATTCGTGCCATCGACATTTACACGCCGGCGACGAAGACGGACTTTTTCAAACAGTTTCCTTATTTCGCTCGGTACGTGTTCGCCGCAAATTCGTACAAAGGCATCACCGAGGACACGTCGACCATCGGCATTCCGGTGATCTGGTACGTGAACAAAGACTTGGCGCCGGCATTGGTGCAAAAAATAACCGAGGCCGCCTACAACAAGGCGGGCAACGCTCACATGATGCAAATTCACGCCGGGTCGAAAGACATGGTCCCTCAGCGTGCCCTGCAGGGAATAACCTTTCCGTTGCATAAGGGCGCCGAAGATCATTGGCGTGCCGCCGGCATTCAGATACCAGAGGCGATCCGCGCCAAATAGGCCGCATCATGTCGGAAGCCACGGCTGCTAAACCTATTCTGCTGCGTACCCTTTCCGGCTCTTGGGACCGAGCGATCAAGATCCTGATGGGCGCCACGGCGTTGTATTACGTCTGGGCGTCCACGGTCGGCGTGGTGTCGCTGCAGTACTACCGGGGAATCGCCGTGGTTTATAGTTTGGTCATACCGCTGCTGCTTTATAAAGGCTGGCGGCGCGCCCGCGCCGACCGGCCTACTTTAATAGATCTGCTGCTTGCCGCGGGCGCGACGGCGAGCGTGGTCTACTGGATGGTCGAGCATGAGGCGATGGCTTATCGCGCCGGCGATTACACCGCCCTCGACGTTGGCATGGGAGCGGTTGCTACGGTCATCGCCATCGAGGCGGCGCGGCGGGTGCTTGGCTGGGACATGGCGCTTTGCGCCATCGTGCCGATTATCTACGCGCTGTTCGGCAACTATCTGCCGTTCATCATCGGCCACCGCGGCTACAGCGTGCGCCGTATTATCGAGTACGTCTATCTCACCTCGGACGGCATCTTCGGCATCATGGCGCAGGTACTGGCCGAGTACATTATTCCGTTTGTCGCCTTCGGCGCGTTTTTGGAGCGCGCTGGCGTGGCGCAATTTTTCGTTGATATTTCTCTCGCGGCTCTCGGCCGTGTTGCCGGAGGGCCGGCGCAGGCCTCCGTCGTTTCAAGCCTTTTAATGGGCACCATCAGCGGCAGCCCGATCGCGGAAACCGTGACCAAAGGTTCCATTACCATCCCGCTGATGAAACGCGCCGGCTTTCCCGGTCATATCGCCGCCGCGGTCGAAGCGGCGGCGTCCACAGGCGGCGCGATCATGCCGCCGGTTATGGGGGCGGGCGCATTTATCATGTCGGAAATGACCGGCATTCCTTATTTGGAAATCATCAAGGTCGCGGTGATTCCCGGCTTGCTTTACTTCTTGTCGGTCGGCGTCATGGTTTACTTCGAGTCGCGCAAACTCGGCTTGAAAGGTTTTGCCAAAGAAGATCTGCCGCGCTCGTGGGACGTTTGGCGGCGCGGCTGGTATCTGCTCTTGCCGATCGCCATCTTGATCGGCGTCATGATCTCCGGCTACTCGCCCCAGGTCGCCGCGCTTTACGGCATCTTGTCGACGATTTTTGTCAGTTGGATTCGCCCGGATACTCGCATGGGGCCCGAGCAAATTTGGCAGGCGCTAATTAACGCCGGCAAAAACTGCGTCTTCGTCGCCGCGCTCACCGGTTGCGTCGGCGTGCTCATCGGCGTGTTATCGCTGACCGGCATCATCATCCGCTTTCCCTACATGCTGATCGAACTCGCTGGCCAAAGTATTCTCATTACCATCGCTCTTATCGCGATTGCGACGTTTGTGCTGGGATTGCCTCTGCCGATCACGGCGACCTATCTGGTCGTTGCGGTGGTCGCCGTCCCGGCACTACTGAAGCTCGGTCTGCCGATGTTGTCAGCCCACTTGCTGATTTTTTGGCTGAGCCTCGATTCGAACATCACGCCTCCTGTGGCGATGGGACCGTTCGCCGCCGCGGCCATCGCCCAAGCCGATCCGATGAAAACCGGCTGGGCTTGTTTTCGTTTCGCCAAAATTATTTATGTAATGCCTTTGCTGTTCGCCTACACCCACATCCTGCTTACCGGCACTCCCGGGGAAAATATTGCAGCGATCGCCTCGGCGACCCTCGGCACGATCCTGTTTTCGATTATGAGCACCGGCTTTTTTTACGTGAAGATGAACCTAATTGAATGGCTGCTTTTAGCCGCTGCCACTGTCCTTGCGTTTATTCCAAATTTGGCGACCGGGATCGCCGCGATTGCGATTTTCTCGGCCGTGTTCGTGTCGCAGCGAAAGCGCGTTGCGAGTCAAATACCGGGCCAGGCGGGTGTAATTGCCGAGAGCGCACGGAAATGACGCCTGTTGAAACGCCATTCACCGAGCTTGTGGTGATTCCGATCGAGGATCATCTCGATCTCCATCCGTTTCAGCCTAAAGAAATTCCCAGTGTCGTCGAAGAGTATCTTTATCAGTGCAAAGAGGCCGGCTTTCGCGAAGTGCGTTTGATCCACGGTAAAGGCAAAGGTGTGCAACGTAACATCGTCCGGGCATTACTGGGTAAGCATGTCGGCGTCGAATCGTATCGCGATGCGCCGGTCGAGAGCGGTAGTTGGGGTGCCACTGTAGTTCTTCTGAAAAGCTAAGTTTGTGAGCTGGCGAAGGGATCGGAGCCCTCGTGTTTGTACAGGCAGTAAAGCGCGATGGCGACGCCAACGGTGATAAAGCTGTCGGCGATGTTGAACGCCGGCCAGTGATAGTCGCGCCAATAGACATCAAGAAAATCGATGACTTCACCGTAAAAAATACGGTCTATGAGATTGCCAATTGCGCCGCCAAGGACAAACGCCAGCGCGCTGAGCAATCCTTTTTGCCGATCTTCCAGCCGTCTGAGTAGACTAATAATAAAGCCGCTGGCCAGAATCGATACCAAAATCAGAAACGGCCGGCGAAAGATTTCAGCGCTGCCGGCGAAGATTCCGAAGGCGGCGCCCGTGTTGCGCACGTAGGTAAGGTTAAATAGCCCGTCGATAATGGGGATCGACTGATAGAGGGCCATCGTCCGCTGAACGATGATCTTAGTCGACTGATCGAGAACGACAATCGCGGCGAGCCAGAGGCCAATGTTTCGCCACTTTCCGCTCAAGCTGCTGCTCCGGCATTTAATACACGAGCGCAGCGGGGACAGACGGTCGGATGGTTCTGATCCGCGCCGACTTCGACGTCGTACTTCCAGCAACGCTCGCATTTCGCTCCGTCGGCCTTGCTGACAACCACCGTGCAATTAAGCAGCGGCGCATCGTAGCTGGCAGCCGCAGTTGAAGCGCTCTCGTGGTTCTCATTGTTCGCTTGTGAAACGATCAAGAAGTCTTGTGCACCGACGCGATCCTGGGCAGCATATTCACTTAGTTTGGCGCTGACCTGATTATCCGATTTGCCGAAAACTACCTTGGCATCGAGGGAATGGCCAATGATGCCTGCAGTGCGTGCTTGTTCCAGAGCCTTGAGCACCTCACTGCGTTCATCAAACAGACGATCCCATTTCTCCGCCAATTGAATGTCACCGGAGCGCGGATCTGGTTCGGGAATCTGTGACAGAAAGACACTTTTCGGCCGATTGTTTTTGCCAGGAAGATAATTCCAGACTTCTTCAGCGGTAAAGGACAGGATTGGCGCGGTCAGGTGAACCAGGACATCGAGAATTCTATAAAGGGTTGTCTGCGCCGCGCGGCGTTTGGTCGAATTCGTCCCCTCGCAGTAAAGCCGGTCTTTTACAATGTCCAAGTACTGCGCACTCAAATCGACGGCGCAATAGTTATTGACGCTGTGATAGACGACATGAAACTCGCAGTTCTCGTATGCCTCACGGCAGCGGCTGAGTAAATTCTCGGTGCGCTGGAGAATCCAGCGGTCGAGATCCTCAAACTGCTCTGGCGGCACGCGATCCTTCGAGAGATCGAAATCATAGAGATTGCTGATCAAGAAGCGCGCGGTATTACGCACGCGCCGGTAGGCTTCGACGAGGCGATTCAATATCTCGTCGGAGATGCGGACGTCCTCCCGGTAGTCCTCGGCGGAAACCCATAGGCGCAGGATTTCGGCGCCGAATTTTTTCGCGATATCTTGTGGCGCGATGGTATTACCCAGTGACTTGGACATTTTGCGTCCCTTGCCGTCGAGCGTGAAGCCGTGGGTCAGCACACTGAGGTAAGGTGCACGATCGCGGGTCGCCAGCGATGTCAGCAATGCGGTGTGAAACCAACCGCGGTGTTGATCGCTGCCCTCAAGATATAGATCGGCGCGGCCGCCTAAACGCGGATCTTGTTCGACCACCGCCGCATAACTGACGCCCGAATCAAACCAGACATCGAGAATATCTTCTTCGCGGGAAAAATCCTGGCCGCCGCAATCGGGGCACTTGACGCCGGCCGGCATCAATTCGCTAACCGGCCGGATAAACCAAGCATCTGATCCCTCTTTTGCGAAAATTCCTGCGACGTGATCACAAATCTCTTGGGTCAGCACTGCTTGATTGCAATTCTTGCAATATACCGCTGGGATCGGCACTCCCCAGGAGCGCTGCCGCGAGATGCACCAGTCCGGTCGCGCTTCGAGCATGCCACGGATGCGATCACGGCCCCAGGGCGGTATCCATTTGACCTCGTCGACTGCCCGCAGCGCCTGGTTACGCAGGTCGTTTTTCTCCATGGAGATAAACCACTGCTCGGTGGCGCGGAAAATCACCGGTTTTTTGCAGCGCCAACAGTGCGGGTAGCTATGGGTCAGTTTATCTTCTTTGAGCAACGCTCCATTCTCGATTAGTTTTAGAACAATGCGCGGATCCGCTTTGAACACGGACTCGCCTTGCAGGTCGCCGGCTTCGGAGGTGAATCTTCCTTCGGGATCCACCGGCGCCATGACCGGTAAGCCGTAGCGCACGCCGACTTCATAGTCTTCCTGCCCGTGACCAGGTGCGATATGGACGCAGCCGGTGCCTTGATCTTGCGTCACATAATCGCCTAGGACGATCTTCGACTCACGGTCGAACCAGGGATGGCGGCAAACGATGCCTTCGAGTTCGGCACCCGTCCAGCCTCCGGGAAGAATTTCATAATCCTTAGCTTCCAGGCCGATGGCCTTCATGACGCTCTCGACTAATTCTTGGCTGATGATCAATTCACCGAGCGTCGTTCTGACCCGTCGGTAGGTTAATTTGGGATGCACCGCAATCGCCTGGTTCGCCGGCAAAGTCCAAGGCGTTGTCGTCCAAATTACGAAAAATGTTCCAATTGCCGGATCGATAGCGAATAGCCCATTAGCGTTTTTAACAGCGAATTTTACGTACACCGACGTCGACGTATGATCTTCATATTCGACTTCGGCTTCAGCCAACGCTGTCACACAGGAGGCGCACCAATAGACGGGCTTCTTTTTGCGATAGAGCGCGCCGGAGGCAACGAACTTTCCCAGCTCGCGCACTTCCTGAGCTTCGTAACGCGGCTCCAAAGTGCGATAGGGATGCTCCCAATCGCCGAGCACTCCGAGGCGTTTGAACTCTTCGCGTTGAATCGCAATGTA
>DASSGE010000426.1:0-2434 GCA_035693605.1 Binatia bacterium | reverse complement strand
ATGTCGCCGAGGCGGATGCGGCGATCAGCACGGGCAGCCTGGATCGTCCCATCGAACTGCCGGCCATGGACAAAGTGATTGGGCCGTATCGGCAGATCAGGATTTTCCCGTTTCCCGGCGCGGCTCCGGTCGATGCCTGCGTGGCGCTGCCGTTGGAGGCGCGCGACGTCATGATCGGCGGCGCGGATCTTTGGGGCCAGGGGATGGCGAAGTGTGTGGACTTTTGATTGGGATCGAGGATGGCGTTTGGACGTTTCGCTTAAAATTCAAAGTGATTTTGATCGGAGATTGTGCAATGTTGAAAACTTTCGTTAGGGGACTTCTAACAGTTTTGCTGCTCGCCGGCACGGCGCTGTCGCAGACGACGCCGGAGCGGATACGCATCAGTTATTCCAGCGGCGGCATGACGTCCATCGATTTGTTCATCGCCCGCGACCTCAAGTATTTTCAGCAGCAAAATTTAAGCGCCGAGCTGATTCGCGTGCCGGCCAATCTGGCGATAACGGCGGGGATTTCCGGGGATATCGATGTGTTGGGCTCGATTGGCAGCGCGATCCGCTCGATCCAGCGCGGCACGCCGTTGAAAGTTATTTCGGTAACCTTGCGCCGGCCGCTGTTTTTTCTCGTCGCGCGCCCCGAATACAAATCGATCAAAGAATTGAAGGGGAAAACGCTTGGCATCGTTACCTTCGGCGGCAGCCAGCATACCACGGCGAAACGCATGCTGGCGCTGCATGGACTCAACGCCGACAAAGAATTGACGTCGATTCAGATCGGTGAAGAATCGGTGCAGCTTCAGGCATTGACCGGCAATTCAATTCAAGTGGCGGCGATCAGCCCGCCCTACGCGCAGATCGCCAAAGAGAAATTCGGCATGAACATTCTTGAAACCTCGACCGATAAATTCGCCAGCATTCAGAACGGCGCGGCGGTCAACGTCAAGCTGCTGCAGGAGCGGCCCGACTACATCAAACGCTTCCTGCGCGCCCGCGCTCAGGCCAACAAGTATTTTCTCGAGCGGGAAAAAGAGGCCTCCGAGTTGTTGGCGAACATCTGGAAGTCCGACTACAAAATCGCCAACGACAGTTACCGCGCATCGAAAGCCGCTTTTACCGGCAGCGGCATACCGAGTGACGAAGAGATCAAAGAATACCTGGCCCTCGACGCGCAGATCATCGGGCTTGCGCAGCCTGTGCCGGTGGCACAGGTTTTCGATTTCACAATGCAACGCGAGATCAACAAGGAGCTGGGTATCAAATAGGCGCGACTTTAGACAATAAAATTAACGAATTCGGCTCACCGTATTTCAGGCGCGCGCCGGAATTCATGCGAATTCGTCGTCAATAAATTGTCGCTTTTACAGGTTGAGTAAGCGTGACCATAAGCTCACGCGCTACGAAACTAGCGCAACATCGCGGGCAGCCGGACCCGCAAAATCTCATCCGCTTCGGAGATAATGTCCTTGACCACTTCGTTGACGCTTTTGATCGAGTCGATCAAGCCGGCGTCTTGGCCGAAGGATAGCGAGGCGTTATCGATGTCGCCAACGGCGCGGGCGGCGGCGAGCTGTCGGCCGATCTCCGCGGCGTTCTGGCGGATCGCCCACTCGCGGCCGGCCCAGCGTTCGACGAACTGATTGCGCTGGGCGCGCGACATGGCGCCGGGCCAGACGCGCTGGCCGGCGAGGTCGGGGATTTCCGTGAGTATGGTGTCGTGGCCATCACTTTTGACGATCGCTTGTTTAAAGTTCGCATGGATCGGCGCTTCGAATGTGGCCATGAAACGGGTGCCGAGCAGCACGCCTTCGGCGCCGAGTGCGAGGGCGGCGGCGAGACCGCGGCCGTCGGCGATGCCGCCGGCACTAAGCACCGGCAGCGGCGCCACCGCCTTAACTATCATTGGCAAGAGCGGCAACGACGCCATCCAACCGACATGGCCGCCGGCTTCCGTGCCTTGCGCGATCAGGACATCGGCGCCGGCTTCGGCGGCACGCTGCGCTTCGGCAACTTCACTGGCCATATGCATCACCTTGCAGCCGACGTCATGAGCGCGCTGAAAATAGTCGCGCAGGTGTTGCTCTTTGCGAGCCCAGGCGAAGGCTGCGACCGCGGGACGAGCGCGCAGTGTGACCGCGAACATGTCTTCATGGATCTGAAACAAAAGGTGATTGATGCCGAAGGGTTTGTCGGTGCGCTCGTGAATCGCGGCGATCTCGTTTTCCAGGGTTGCCGCGTTGAAAGCCGAGGTGCCGAGTGTGCCGAAGCCACCGGCATTGGACACAGCCGCGACCAGGGTCGCGGTGGTGGCGCTGCCCATGCCGCCGAGCACGATGGGATGGTCGATGCCGAGCAGATCGCAAATGCGCGTGTGAATCATGTGGGATCTCCTATTTACATCGAGCACTATTTGACTGTCCTATGCGAATGTCTGCGCG
>DASSGE010000425.1:0-3929 GCA_035693605.1 Binatia bacterium | reverse complement strand
CACGAAAGCTGAGGCGCCCTCGGCAAAGCCGGCGGCTATGTCACCGGCGCCGGCGGTAGCCGTGAAGGAACAGGCGGTGCCGGTAAATATTCCAATTGTGCCGACAACGGAACCTTCCGTGCGTCTGCGCATTTCACCGCTGGCGCGCAAACGCGCGCAAGAGCTCGGCGTTGATTTACCGACTATCGCCGGCACCGGAGCCGACGGTTCGATTACCATCGCTGACGTCGAACGGGCGGCCGAAGTTGTCAAACCTGCAGCGCCGGCTGTTTCACCTGCGGTTGACGTGGCGAAGGGTTTGGACCTCAGCGCGATGCGCCGCGTGATCGCGGCGGCCATGGCAAGATCAAAGCGGGAGATTCCGCATTATTATCTCTCGACAACCGTCGATATGAGCAAATCTTTGAACTGGCTCGCCGCGGAGAATGCCAAGCGAACTGTGACGAAACGATTGCTTTACTCGGTACTGCTGATTCGCGCCGTGGCATTGGCGTTGCGCAGCACCCCGGAGCTCAACGGTTTCTACACAAATGACGCGTTCAAGCCCGCGGATGGTATTCACATCGGTATGGCAATTTCATTGCGCCAAGGCGGTCTGATCAACCCGGCAATCCACGATGTCGATAGGAAGAATCTCGATGAACTTATGGGCGCCATGCTCGACCTGGTCAACCGCGCGCGCACCGGCCATTTGCGCAGCTCGGAACTCGCCGACGGCACCATCACTGTCACCAATCTCGGCGAGCAGGGAGTCGAAAGCGTTTTCGGTGTGATCTATCCGCCCCAAGTGGCGCTGGTGGGCTTCGGCAAGATCATCGACCGGCCAGCGGCGCTGAACGGCTTGCTTGGAATTCGTCCCGTCATCGACATGACCCTCGCCGCCGATCACCGCGTTAGCGATGGCCATCGCGGCGGGCGTTTTCTGATTGCCGTCGATCGACTGCTGCAAGAGCCAGAGACGCTCTGAGAGAATTGATAATGGATAATCGAGAATTGATAATTAAGGACACACAGAGCAGAGGTAGGGCAATTGCATGACCGATGGTGAAATCAGAGAGGTGGTGCGCGAGGCGCTGAGCAATGTTGCGCCGGAGGTCGACTTCAACGCGATCGATGCCGGGAAAGATTTGCGCGATCAGATCGATATTGATTCCGTCGACTTTCTCAACTTCGTCATCGGCCTGCATAAGCAATTAAACATCGAGATCCCCGATGCCGATGTCGCCAAGTTAACCACGCTCAACGGCTGCGTTAATTACTTGCTCGCCAAGACCGCCCGTCTGTGAGATTTTTCCATGATTCTTGAACCCGTTCCGATTACCGAGTTGATCTCGGGAACCGCGTCCGAGCATGCCTGCACCCTGGTGCCGGTGGCCTCGCCGCAAACCACCGCCGGTGAGTTGCGCCAGTCGATGGCCGGGGTTCATTTTGAAAGCGCGACCCACATCGGCGTCTGCGACGACGGCAAGCTCGTCGGTGTGCTGCGTGTCGAGGAGCTGTTTGGCGCTCTCAGCGACGCCAGAATTCGCGATATTATGGATGGCGATCCGCCGGTGGTAGCGCCGGGCATCGACCAGGAAAAGGCCGCGTGGAAAGCGGTGCAGCATGGCGAAAGCGCGCTGGCCATCATCGACAACGACGGCCGCTTCGTCGGGTTTATTCCGCCGGACCGCTTGCTGGCGGTGTTGCTGCACGAGCATGATGAGGACATGGCGCGAGTTGGCGGCTTTCTGCGTGACTCGTCAATGGCGCGGAGCGCGAGCGAGGAACCGGTTCTCAAGCGTTTCTGGCATCGGGTGCCTTGGCTACTGGTCGGTTTGTTGGGCGCTTTAATGGCGGCCGACATCGTCGGCGCGTTCGAGCAGCAACTGCAGGCCAATGTCATGCTGGCGTTTTTTATTCCCGGCATTGTCTATCTTGCCGATGCGGTGGGAACTCAGACGGAAACGCTGGTTATACGGGGACTCTCCGTCGGTGTGCCCATCGGTCGCGTCGTCCGGCGGGAAATCCTTACCGGGTTGTTCGTCGGCGTGGCGCTGGCATTAGCGTTCTTGCCCTTGGGGTGGTTGCGCTGGGGCGATGGCGATCTGGTAATAGCGGTGGCGCTGGCAATTCTAGCGGCTTGCGCGACTGCAAGCATCGTTGCGCTGTCGTTGCCGTGGCTGCTCAATCGCATCGGCATCGATCCGGCATACGGCAGCGGTCCGTTGGCGACGGTGATGCAAGATTTGCTGTCGGTGGTCATCTACTTGATCATCGCAACGGCGATGCTGCCTTAGGTGTCTATGGCTCGGCAAGCTTTCACTGCGCAATTTGGCGGCAGAATGGTCGCCACGCCGCAGCCGGATGCCGCTACGCGCAGGCGCGCAGCCCGGCAGTTGGTGGCACTGACCGTCTTGGTCTTCCTGCTCTCCGGATGCGCTTCTCTGACCTCGCGCGAGCTGTTTCCTGAAGTTAGCGCGCGCCAGGCCCCGGCAATCACCCTTGGCGCGATCGTCGATTTGCTGCCTGAGCCGGTCGAAACCAGCGCGATCCTCGTGCGTGCCAATGGGACTGCGGCAGTGGTCGCAGTCGATCGCTCCCGTCAGCTCCATTACATCGCCATCGCCAACCATGGAGCGGTCGCACGCGAAGTCATCGGTACAATCGATCGCGATTCCAATCCACGCGTGGATTTTGTCGAACATCGCGGACAGTTAAGAGTCTTGGCCGGCGACAAACAGTTTTTCCGCGGCGTCGCGGACTCTGCGTGGCAGGAGACGGGCGGCAATCGCTGCGCAAAATTTTTGCCGTTGGACGACGCATTGTTTTGCGCCATGGTGATCAAGGGCGAGGAAATCAAGTCGCCGGCAAGAAAGGACTGGACCGTCGGTTGGTTTATCTTGTTCCCGGTGATGTTCTGGTCCAACGAGATTGCCGCTAAACTGGTTATCGCCCAGGAATCTCCGGAAGGCTGGAACGTACGCGCGGTGGTCGACGGCGATAGTCCATTGGATGCCGGGATGGATTTCTTCGCCGCGACGGATCCTGCGGGACAGCTCCAGCTTTTATACTCGGCGTCGAGGGGTGGCGGAGTTTTCGGCGTCTTCGCCGGCGCCGCCCCCGGTGCAGTTGGCGGAGGATTTTCGGGTTTTCCCGAAGAGCTGCGCTATGCGCAGATTCAGCTCAGCGAACTTCTGGCAAGTTCGAAAGATGTCGGCCCGGGCGATTCTGCGGATCGTCTGGCTCCGTGGTTGTCGGTAGCGAGTTTGCGTGTGGCAGAGTCCCCGACGGTCGCACCCGGGGATCGAGTCCACCCGTTGCACCGTCGTTTTTCGACGGGCCTATCGCCAGGAGCCGTTCACGGTATATTTTGGGCGCGAGAGCTGCCCAGGCCGTCGCGCTCGGGCGCGTTTAGCCTCGGCTTTGAGAGCGGCTGGCTGAACGCTCAATTGCGCGAAGGTGTGTGGCAGTCGCCGCTGGAGGTCGTTGCCGTGAAGGACCTGCCGGATCAGACGTTTGCCTGGGCCATGGATGACCGCTTTGCCGTGATGGCAAATAGTGACGCAGGCGGCATTCACGCGCTATTAGCAAACTGCGCGATCGGTTTCTGGCAGTCGACTTGCCGCTTAGCGTACTTTATCCGGACAACGGACCGCTGGTCGGCGCCGTTGGATTTGGGACCGAGCAAATTGCATCATGACGGCCGCGCCATCGCCGGCGATAGTCGTGGCTGCTCGTTTGCGACCTGGGTGAGTGCAGAGGCCAAGTTTGTCGGCCGCTGGATCGGTCGGTGTAGCCCCGCCATTATCGAGTGAATTTGTTCTGTTTCAGTGACGATAACCCATGGCCCTTCTCACCCTTGCCTCCGCCAGCGCGACAGCGGCTTGACGTGGCAGCGTGCCGCTCGTCTTAGCATTCCTCAGCACCTCTTCAGTGTTGGCGAAGAT
>DASSGE010000424.1:0-5923 GCA_035693605.1 Binatia bacterium | reverse complement strand
ACGAATTGGCTGGCCGCGGACATGGTGATTATTACCGCCTCGTGGAATACCAATTTGGTGAAGAAAGAGGACGAGCCCAAGCAGTTCGATGACTTCGCCGATCCCAAATGGAAAGGCAAAATGATCGCCGAAGCACGGGACGTCGAATTGTTGATCGGCTTGGCCCGGCATAAATATAAGAACGACGAAAAGGCCTATGACTTTCTGCGTCGGCTCGCGGCCAATAATGTAGAATTCCACAAGGGCCATTCCGAACTTGCCGAATTCCTCGTCGCCGGCCAAGCGGCTGCTTGCGTGACTTGCTATGCGCACCACTACCCACCGCGAATAAAAAAAGGCGCGCCGCTCGGTTACATGCTTAACGAAGGGATCGCCACGATTACTGCCAATGCCTTGGCTAAGGACGCCCCTCATCCCAACGCGGCCCGGTTGTTTTACCGCTGGTCAGCGAGTGAAGAAGGGCAAAAGGCTTATGCAGAGGGAGGTCGCTTGCCGCCGCATCCCAAGGTGGAGCCGAGGGAGAAGATCCGTCCAGCGGTGCTCTATCCGATCGGCACAGATGAAATAAAGGAATGGCGCCGCTACGAAAAAGTCTGGAAGGAAGTGTTCAAAATTCGTTGAAGCTTCGGTCTGCTGTCGCGGCGTGAATTGAGTGCGCTTATGAATCTGCCTGCGGGCAACCCACCCGGGTCTGCCCGCAGGGGAGCCGCCTCGAAAACGATTTATGCCGGCCATTCTTGACTCAAGAAAAGGTTTTAGTATTAGCTATCGCTGCGCTTAAAAAAGCGTAGAATCGCTTATTATTCGGTTTGGAGGTTATAGTATGGGGTTAATTCGACGGACTCGACAAAGCTACAAACTCAGCACCCTTGCGTTAATAGCAGCGCTGAGTCTGCCTGGTTTTGTGCTTGGCCAAAGTCTCGACGACCTGCACAAATTGGCGGTAAAAGAAGGTGGCACGCTCAATTTCTACGGGACTTTGGCTCAAGTGAACGCCGAGAGAATTTTGCCGGTATTCGAAAAACGTTTTCCTGGCATCAAGATCAACCATGTCGACGCTACCTCCGATAAGCTGGTCGCTAGAGCCGTCACCGAGGCGCGTGGCGGCAAGACTTTAGCCGATGTTTTACAAGTGCCCTTGGAAAACGTCACCCAGGCCCATGATCAGGGCTTGCTTCTCGATACCAACTTGCCCGAAGCCGCGGACTATCCGGCGGGTTTGAAGGGCACTTATTGGATCTCTTCGGACTTGCAATATTTTATCGCTTCATGGAATACCAACCTGGTCAAAAAAGAAGAAGAACCGAAGACCTACGACGACTTTATCCATCCGCGCTGGAAAGGCCGCCTGATCGCCGAGCCGCGCGACCTGGAGATGTTGCTGGCATTCGCCAAGTACAAGTTCAAGAGCGACGAGAAGGCCATCGACTATTGGAAAAAAGTCGCGGCGAACAACGTCGAGTTTCACAAAGGCCATTCGCAATTGGCGGAGCTGCTGGTGGCCGGTCAGGCGGCGGTTTGTTTGACCTGCTACTCGCACCATTATCCGAGTCGCATCAAGAAGGGCGCGCCGGTAAACTACATGCTCAGTGAAGGCGTGGCCTCGATCAATGCCACGGCGATCTTTAAAGGGGCGCCCCATCCGAATTCGGCACTGCTATTTGCCCGTTGGATGGCCAGCCAGGAAGGGCAGAAAGCGATGTCCCAAGGCGGACGGAATCCGGCTCATCCGAAGGTCGAACCGACGGAAAAGACTCGCACGGAGAAAACCTATTTTATTACGGTCGCGGATCTCAAGGAATTTCCCAAGTACGATAAAATCTGGAAAGAAATCTTCAAGCTGAGATAGCGCAGCGTTATCTGGCTGCGTCTATTTTTTTCGAGGCTGACTTATGGCGACTGCGGCAATTCCCCGTACCGGAAAAGTAACTATGAGTTTGGATCCGGCGCTGCTGATCCCTGTGGTCGGCGCGGGTATCCTGGTTTATCTAGCGGTTCTACCGCTGCTGATGCTGTTTGTCGGCAGCTTCCAGGCGGAAGTAGCGCCGCGGGAATTTGTCTACACGCTCAAGAACTACCACGCCGCCTACGCCAGCGAATACACCTATTCGACTTTTCTCAACTCATTGATCTTTGCCTCGGGTTCCGCCGGGCTGAGTTTCGTTCTCGGCACCATGCTCGCCTGGCTCACCGAGCGGACCAACACGCCGCTGCGCAATATCTTCGTGCCCATGGCTGTGGTGCCGTTGATTCTTCCCGGCGTCCTGGAGTCTATCGCGTGGATTTTTCTGTTGAGTCCGAAGTTCGGTTACTTAAACGTATGGCTAATGAGCTTGTTCGGCCTGCAGTCGCCGCCGTTCAACGTCTTTTCCTTACCAGGCATGATCTGGGTTCACTCGGTGGGGCAGGTTCCTTTGGCATTTCTCTTGATGGTCGCTGCCTTCAAATCAATGGACCCATCATTGGAAGAGTCGGCGATGATGTCCGGCGCCAATACCTGGCAGACGTTTAGGCGGGTAACGTTGAGGCTGCTGATGCCGACAGCGGGTTCGGTGATGCTCATCCTGTTTGTCCGCACCTTGGAATCTTTCGAGACCCCGGCGTTGATTGGCATTCCGGCGCGTATCTATGTTTACACCAGCGAGATTTACCTGGCGTTCAACGAGTATCCGCCGGATTATGGGCGCGGCGGCGCGCTGGCGGTGGGCTTGCTGCTGCTAAGCGCCGTCGGCGTGTGGTTGTACACGCGCGCAACCAAAGAAGGAAAGAAATTCCAGACGGTTACCGGCAAAGCGTTTCGACCGCGGCAGTTCGATCTCGGCGCCTGGCGTTGGGCCGGTTTCGGATTTTTGACCGGTTACTTTTTATTCGTGGTGCTGCTGCCGTTTTTGGTGCTGTTCTGGGCGTCCTTTCTGCCGTTCTTCGCCGCTCCGAGCTGGGACGCGGTTAGCAAGCTCAGCTTGGATAATTATCGCTACCTTGGCGGGTTCCGGCCCTTCTGGGATGCGATGCAGAACAGCATCATCCTCTCGACCCTGACAGCAACCGTGGCGATGGTACTGACTTCACTGGTCGCGTGGATCGTTTACAAAAGCCGGTTGCCGGGCTCGTGGATACTCGATTTTCTCGCCTTCGTGCCGATTACGATCCCCGGCATCGTCATGGGCATGGCGTTGATCCTGCTTTATGTCGCTTTTCCAATTCCGATTTACGGCACGATCTGGGTGTTGCTTATCGCCTATGTCACCCGTTTTATTCCTTACGGCATGCGCGCAGCATCGGGTTCGATCTTACAGATCCACAGCGAATTGGAAGAGGCAGCCTCGGCCTCCGGCGCTTCGTGGTGGGAGAGCTTTAAGCGCGTGACCCTGCCGCTATTGCGGCCCGGCTTGGCCGCAGGGTGGATTTACATCTGCATCGTGTCGTTTCGGGAATTTTCCACTTCGGTCTTGCTGGCCACGGGTGAGAGCCGGGTTTTGTCGATTCTGCTGTTTACCATGTTCGAGCAGGGCCAGGTGACCGTGGTCGCGGCCATTGGCGTCTTGATGATTGTTACCCTGCTATCTATCGTGGCGATCTTCTACAAGCTCACTGGCAAAGTGGGCATACAAACATAAGAGAAGGATTCAAGTCGTTCAACAGGTTCAAGTCGTTTTATCTGCTTGAACGGAACAAAGCGGTTGAACGGTGCGAATCAAGAGACAATATGATCGAAGTAAAATCACTGGTCAAAATCTACGAGGACGGCGAGAACGCCGGCGTCAAGGCCGTCAACGACATATCTTTCAACATCGAAGAAGGGCGTTTCTATACGCTGCTGGGACCCTCGGGTTGCGGCAAAACAACCACGCTGCGCTGCATCGCCGGTCTGGAAAAAGCCAACGGCGGCGAGATCATCGTTGCCGGCAATAAAGTCTTCAGTGCCAATGACAACACGTATGTTCCCGCCTACCGTCGCCCCATCGGCATGGTTTTTCAGAGCTACGCCATCTGGCCGCATATGACCGTATTCGAAAACGTGGCATTTCCTTTGAGGGTGGGAAAGCAAAAGATCGGCAGCGCCGAGGTCAAGAAAAAGGTATCCACCGCTCTCGGGCAGGTGGAGCTCGACGGTTACGAAGAGCGCATGGCGACCCAACTCTCCGGTGGTCAGCAGCAGCGCCTCGCGCTGGCACGCGCACTGGTGCGCGAGCCGCTGGTGTTGCTCTTGGACGAGCCGCTCAGTAATCTCGATGCCAAACTGCGCGAGCGCATGCGCTTCGAGCTGCGCGAGTTGCAGCGCCGCCTGCGCATTACGACTCTTTACGTGACCCACGATCAGATCGAAGCGTTGTCGATGTCCAATGTCATCGCCGTGATGAACGCCGGCGTGATCGTTCAGGAGGGCGCGCCGCGGGATATCTATTTGCAACCGAAAACCAAATTCGTCGCCAACTTTATCGGGTCGACCAATCAGATGGCCGGCCAGGTGAGCAAACTGGAAGGAAACGGCACCGCGACGGTTCGCACCGACGACGGCGAGATTTCTTGCGGTATCCTCGCCGGCTTGACTGCCGGCAGCAAAGTCGTTGTGGTGGTGCGGCCTGAGAGCCTCAATCTTCATCTGCAAAAGCCAGCCAATTTGGCAAACGTCATCGAAGGCAAGATCGGCGCTGCCATGTTTTTGGGTGAATACGTCGACTGCACCATCGAGCTCGGCAAGAATATTTTGCAGACTCATCAGCGCTACACCTTGCAAGTCCGCCGCGGCGATCCGGTTTGGCTCGAACTTCCCGCCGCCGAATGCATGGCTTTACCGGCTGATCGTTGATCGATGCGGCGGCAAGATCGACAACCTTCCGCTATTGAATCATTGTCCCGAAGAATCAATTCACGAGAATTCTATGAGCCGTTATTTGGCTCGGGAAAGTTGCCCTCAGTATGCTCATTAAATGGCTAACCGTAAGCGCTTTGACAATGTGTATTGTCGCCGGACATAGTCCGAGTGTTCCCGCTCAGGAAAAGATCAAGGTGGTCTACAGCTCGGCGGATGCGACGAACTTCGTCTGGTACGCCGCCCAGGACGGCGGCTTCTACAAAAAACATGGACTGGAAGTCGAGCTGATCTTCGTGCCGAGTTCGACCACCGCGGTCTCGAGTATGATTGCCGGCGATATCCAGATCGGCAACAATTCCGGCGGTACCGTAGCCAGCGCCGTGGTCAGTGGCGCCAACCTGGTGCTCACGGGTTGTTATATCAACACGCTACCCTATGAGCTGGTGGTTCACGAATCGATCAAATCCGCCGATGATCTGCGCGGCAAAAATATCGGCATCAGCCGGGTCGGCAGCGCGTCGGACTCGGCGGCGCGGGTGTTGGTGAAAGGGCTTGGTCTCGAGCCCGTCAAGGACGTGCCGATTCTTCAGGTTGGCGGTACCGCCGAGCGCGCCGCGGCATTTCGCGGCGGCCGGATCGTCGGTTTTCCCTCGCCGCCAGGCGTGATTCATTTGGCTCAAGGCATGCCGCATCGCATTCTCATCAGCACGGCGGATTTTCAGAAGCGCTACGAGTTTCCGTTCATCTGCTCTTCGACGACCAAAACTTTTCTCGCGGCCAGGCGCGACACGGTGCGACGCGTCACCATGGCGCTCATCGAAGCGACGCATTTTTTGAAGACACGCAAAGAAGAGAGCAAACGCTTCATCGCCAAGTTTGCGCGCCAGAATAATCCCAAATATCTGGAAGATTCCTACAATGCCATGGCCAAGTTGCACGACCGTGTTCCGTTGGTCGGCAGGGTCGGTGCGGAGGACCAGCTCAAAGAATCGCTGAGCCGCAAGCCCGGCGTCACTATGAAATTTGAAGACTGGGTCGATGACAGCATCGTGCGTGAACTGGATAAGAACGGATTTATCGATAAGGTCTATAAATGATTTCGGATCG
>DASSGE010000423.1:0-5181 GCA_035693605.1 Binatia bacterium | reverse complement strand
AGCTAGAAAAAAGGAGCATCTGGAAATTTGTCTAGACACCGAGAGTGTCAGCAGCCATTCGAGCACTGGGCTCGACCGTTATCGATTCATCCACAACGCTTTGCCTGAACTGGATCTCGACGAGATCGCTGTCAATACGGTTTTTCTCGGCAAGAAGCTGCGAGCACCGATTTTGATCTCGTCGATGACGGGTGGCTTCGATTTAGCGCGCAAGGTCAATAGCAATCTCGCTGCGGCGGCGCAAGAATTGGGTATTGCCATGGGCGTCGGTTCTCAGCGGGTTGCCATCGAAGAGCCGACAGCCGCCGATTCGTTTCGCGTGCGCGAAGTTGCACCGGATATCCTTCTGCTCGGCAATCTCGGCGCGGTGCAGCTCAATTATGGTTATTCCCTTGACCAATGCCGGCGCGCCGTTGAGATGATCGATGCCGACGCTTTGATCCTACATTTGAATGTGTTGCAGGAAGCGCTTCAGCCCGAAGGCAACCGCAACTTCAAAGGACTAACCGAAAAAATCGCGACTATTTGTCGCGAGCTGAAACTTCCCGTCGTCGTCAAAGAAGTCGGCAACGGCATTTCGGTCGAGGTCGCCAAGCGGCTGCATGGCGCCGGCGTTGCCGCCATCGATATCGCGGGCAAAGGCGGTACCGCCTGGTCCGCCGTCGAAGCGCAACGGGCGACGCTGCAAGGCAAGCCCTACAGTCGAACCTTTACCGACTGGGGTATTCCCACCGAGGAAGCGCTGGTCGGCGTACGCGCCGCTTTGCCGCTGATTCAGTTGATCGCCTCGGGAGGAATTCGCAGCGGACTCGATGTCGCCAAGAGCATTGCCCTGGGTGCGGACCTGGCGGCTTTCGGTCAGCCTCTGCTTGCGGCGGCCTTGGAGTCGCCCGCCGCAGTGGTAAAATTCATCGATGGAATTATTTACGAGCTCAAAGTGGCCATGCTCTGCGTCGGCGCGGCAAACCTCGAATCATTGCGCCACAGTACCTTGGTTCGTTGTGCCTGAGGTTCGCGCCGCCGCTTTTTTTCACGCCAGCGTGCTCGCTAAATTTTAACGCTATCCATGGCTGAAAATCTCAGGCAGCAGGTACTCGATTACCTGAAGAACCACAACACCATGACCTTGGCCACTTGTAACGGCGACACGCCTTGGGCAGCCACGGTGTTCTTTGCCAGCGACGGCCTGAATCTGTATTTTTTCTCCTCGCCTGAGTCGCGCCACTGCCAAAACCTGGTGGCCAATGGGCGCGTTGCGGTCACGGTTCAGGAAGATTATAAAGACTGGCGCAAAATCAAAGGGGTTCAATTGGAAGGCCGGGTTGAGCTCGTGGATGGAATTGGGTCCAAGGCCAAAGCGCTGGCCGTGTATGCCCTCAAGTTCCCGGACGTGATCAAACTGTTCACCGATCCAAACAGCGGGGTGTTGCATAAGGCGTTTCTCAAAGTGAAGTTCTACCGGGTGTTGCCGGACAAGCTGTTTTTTATCGACAATGAGCAAGGGTTTGGCAAGCGCCAGGAGCTGCTCCTTTGATCGATAAACTGAACCCGGCAGGTACGCGTCTAAAGGAATAATGGTATCAGCATGTCACAGCTATTAGGCAAACAATTACCCGCGGCCTTACAGCAGCGGCTTAGCGGCGACGGAATCGACGAGCACGAGGGCAAGATCATCCCGATTTTTACTCTCGACAATGCGGGGTGGGCCCATCCGGCATTGCTGTCTTATTACGAGATCGTTGCTAAAGACGTCTCAACCCTAGAAATGGCATTGTGGAAGGACAGTTCTACTTCGAAGAACTTGCGTCATGCCGGCAAGGTGACGCTAATGATCACCGACAAGGGGGTGAATTATTATCTCAAGGGCAGTGCGCGCGAGCTGCATTACGAGATGCCCGGGGCGGCGCCGGTGTCGCGTTTTCGCGTCACCTTGGAGGAGGTCATCGAGGACCAAGAGGCCAATGCGGAGATTATCACGGGGCTGACTTATCGACGCATGACTAAACGCGACCCGAACGATTTCGCGGCGAAGGTGTTTCGTTTATTGCGTGAGCAGTCATGAAGTTTAGGAAATCCATCATCACTGTGACTTTACTTCTGGCTGTTGCTGGCGCCGCCTATGCCTACTGGCGCTTCGGCAACGAGACTAAAGAACCGACTTATTTGACCGCGCCGGTTACCAGGGCAAACATTCGCCAGGTGGTCTCGTCCACCGGCACGTTGCAGGCTGTGACCACGGTTCTGGTTGGCAGCCAAGTTTCCGGTACCATCGCCAAGCTCAACGTCGACTATAACAGCAAAGTTACGAGGGGACAGATCGTCGCTCAGCTCGACCAGGCGCGCTTCGCTGCGCGTGTGGAAGAGACTCGAGCCAACGTGCTGGCGGCCCAAGCCAACCTGGCGAAGGCAAAAGTCGCTCTCGAAGATGCCGAAAGGACTTTGAAACGTACCCAAGAACTCAAACAACGCGAGCTGGTGTCACAAAGCGAGTTGGACGCGGCACAGACCACCTATGATTCGGCGCGCTCTCAGGTAAATGTCACGCAAGCCCAAGTGGGCCAAGCCCAAGCGTCGATGAATCAGGCGCAGATCGAGTTGGGTTACACAGTTATTCGCTCGCCGGTCGACGGCATCGTGATCTCGCGCAGCGTCGATGTCGGGCAGACCGTCGCGGCGTCGTTATCCGCGCCGACTTTGTTTACCATCGCCAACGATCTAACCAAGATGGAGGTGCATACCAACGTCGACGAAGCCGACATCGGTAATATTTCGCAAGGCCAAGATGTCACTTTCACCGTCGATGCCCATGCCCAGCGGCGCTTCCGCGGCAAGGTGCATCAGGTGCGCAACGCGCCCCAAGTCATTCAAAATGTCGTCACGTACGATTCCGTCGTCCGCATCAATAACAAGGAGCTGTTACTCAAGCCCGGCATGACCGCCAACGTGCAATTTCTCGTCGCGCAAAAGGAAGATGCGCTGTCGATCCCCAACATCGCGCTGCGCTTTCGTCCCCCGGAGGAAAAAGATGCGGCCCAGGAGTTGTTGCGCCAAGAGCAAGGAAGAACGGCGCCACGGGTCGGTCAACGGCAAACCCGCCGTGCCGGGAGCGGCGGTGGTGGCGAAGGTATCCGCGTGCGTCAAGTGAAGGTTTACACGCTGAAAGACGGCAAGGCCCAGCCAGTGGACGTCCAGGTAGGGATTACCGACGGTTCGAGAACCGAAATTATCGCTGGCCTCAAGGATAACGATCCGGTGATCATCGGCATGTCGAGCGGTGCCACAGCGCAAGCTCAAAGCGGCGTGGTCAGCCCGTTCCAACCGCAAATGCCGGGTGGCTTCAGACCACGATGAACGAAGTCATTCGCGTCAAAGATCTGCAAAAAATCTACCGCATGGGCGATGTCGAAGTGCCTGCCCTGCGCGGCATTAATTTAATCATCGAGCGCGGTGAATTCGTCGCGGTTATGGGTTCCTCCGGATCGGGCAAATCCACTTTTATGAATATTCTTGGTTGTCTTGACCGTCCCACCAGCGGCCATTACTGGCTCGAGGGTGAAGAAGTCAGCTCGCTCAGCGCCGACGATTGGGCGCATATTCGCAATAAGCGTATCGGCTTTGTCTTCCAAGGCTTCAATCTGCTGTCGCGCACGACGGCGTTGGAGAACGTTGAGCTGCCGATGATGTATAACGGTTTCGCCGGCAAAGAGCGTCATCAGCGGGCGGTGGAGGTATTGAATCTAGTCGGTTTGGGCGAGCGCCAAGATCACACGCCCAATCGGCTATCGGGCGGCCAGCAGCAGCGGGTCGCCATTGCCCGCGCGCTGGTGAACAAACCGTCGTTGATTCTCGCCGACGAACCGACGGGAAATCTCGATTCCGCGACTAGCAACGAGATCATGAGCTTGTTCCAGCGTCTGAATGCCGACCAGAAAATTACCATCATCATCGTCACCCATGAACCGGATATCGCCGAACATACCAAACGCCAGATTGTCTTCCGCGATGGCCAGGTGATTTCGGATACGCCGAACCAACAGGTGATGGCGCACGGGATGTCATAATATGCAGTGGCTGATGACTTTGCGAATCGCATTGCGCGCGCTGGCGCGCAACAAACTGCGCGCCTTTCTCACCATGTTGGGCATCATCATTGGTGTCGGCGCGGTCATTGCCATGGTCGCCATCGGTGAAGGCGCTAAGTCGACCATTCGCTCGCAGATCTCCGCCTTGGGCACGAATGTTTTAATTATTCTGCCCGGCAGCAACGTTCAGGGCGGTGTGCGCGCGGGCAGCGGCAACGTGAATACGCTGGTCGATGCCGACGCTCGCGCGATAACTCGCGAACTGCGTTCGGTTGCTTATGCTTCACCGGTGCTGCGCCGCCAGGAGCAGCTCGTCGCCGGTAATCTCAATTGGGGCACATTAGTTCAGGGCGTGGCGCCGGAGTTCGAGCAGATTCGCGACTGGCAGATCGAGGTGGGGCGTTTTCTCCATGAGGGCGATATGGATTCCGCCGCCAAAGTCGCGGTCATCGGCCAGACCGTGGCGCGGCAACTATTCGGCAACGACGATCCGCTCGATTCGGTCATCCGCATTCGTAACATTCCCTTTCGCGTCGTCGGCGTGCTCGTCGGCAAGGGCCAGACCGGGCAAGGCCAAGATCAGGACGACACCGTGATGATCCCCTACACAACCATGCAAAAACGCTTGATGCGCATCACCTACTTGCAGAGCATCGTGGTGCGCGCCGTCAATGCCGAAAAAGTCGCCGAAGCCCAGGAGCAGATCACTTTACTTTTGCGCCAGCGCCACCGCATCGCCGATGGTCGCGAGGACGACTTTACCGTCCGCAATTTGTCCGACATAGCCGAAGCGGCGCAAAGCACGGCGCGGGTCATGGCGGTTCTTCTCGGCAGTGTTGCCGGGATATCGCTGCTAGTCGGCGGTATCGGCATCATGAACATCATGCTCGTGTCGGTCACCGAACGCACCCGCGAGATCGGAATCCGCATGGCTGTCGGCGCGCGCAGTAAAGATATTATGCTGCAATTTCTCGTCGAGGCCGTGGTCATGGCCGGCACTGGCGGCATCATCGGCATCCTCTTGGGCATCGGCAGCTCCGAACTGCTAAAAACCTGGGCGCAGTGGCCGACCCTGATCGATCCCGCCGTCGTTGCCATC
>DASSGE010000422.1:0-5863 GCA_035693605.1 Binatia bacterium | reverse complement strand
AGGAAAGCGAGAATGATGATCCCCGCCTGCCCGCTGCCGGTGTGGCGCGAGCTCTACGACAAAGCCATCGCATTCCGAGAAATTGCTTGTTGGGAGTGGATGTCGGATTCACAGGTATTCGGCATTCAAGCCGTCGATAGCGAAGAGATCGGCTACTGCTGCGTGCTCGGCGAATTGGGCGAAGTGTTTGGCCTGGTCGTGTATCTCGGTAGCGAAGGACTCGAAATCCAGCGCAAGATTCAGACGGGAAAGTTGCGCTCGACGTCTCCCGAATCGCGTTACAGCCAAAAATGTCTGACCGTATGGTTTAGCAATCGTGGCGAGCTCGACAAGACCGACCTCGCCACTGCAAAAAAGCTCGGTTACAATTTCAAAGGCCGCAACGTCTGGCCGCAGTTTCGCAGCATGCGTCCGGGCTATTACCCCTGGCATCTGACGGAGAGTGAAGCGATATTTCTCACCGATTGCCTCGATCAGGCACGGTTCGTGGCAATTCGCCTTGACGAAGATCCGGGCTGGCTCGACCCGCCGAAAAAAAACTACTTTCTCATCCGCGTGCCGGGCATAGGCCAGCGTCGAGACAGCGACGATCCGATCGGTGCCGATGCCAAGCCGCGCAACTTTTCTCGGGCTGTGGAACAGCGGCAGCTGTTCAGCGGCTTCGCCGCAAGCAGCGACCTTGATTGGCGCAGTGTCTGGCGAAAGCCAACGCCGGTTGAGACGCGGCTTCCCGTGTTCCGACTCGATGAGGTTAGACTACAGCGGATCAAGAACAGCTGCCGGAACCGGGGCGGTAATTGGGAAATCGACGCTTTCTACTCACCTTCGCCTGTCGACGGCGACGACCGTCCTTATTTTCCCTACACGTATCTGTGCGTCGATCAACACTCGGGCATGATCCTTGAGTCGGTTCTGGCGGAGCCATCGAAATGGACCGCCGATTTTCCCCAAGCACTGCTCGCGACTATCGAAAAGAACAAACTGCTGCCGAGCGCGCTATGGTTGCGCAATCGACCTCTGCTGGAATTGCTCAAACCGTTAGCACAACGGCTTGGCGTGGACGTGATTGCGGCGAAAAAGCTATCGAGCCTGGATGAAGCGAAACAGGCGCTGCGCAAGTTTCTTGCAGGAGAGCGCTGACATCCCTCTCCGGGATAATCCAATCGCCTTTTGGCCAAGATCGATCTTCGCCTGCGCGAGATCGCCAAGGTGAACCTGGATGTTGGCGTGCGCCGCAAGGACTAATAGTCTCGACTTCCCATCGAGCTCAGAATCCCGGGCTTCAACCGAAGAAGATTTTGTTTTTCGCTGCTAACAAGCAGGTAGCCTGCGCGGGCCAAACAGCCGGTCGGTGACACCGAGGCGCAGTGCGAGTTGTCACCGGTTATGTCTTTTGCTCGGCGCCGACCAGCCACAGATAAAGCGTGTGCGGCCGCTCGATGCCCTCATGGCCATTTTTTTCGGAATCCAGGTAAACCGTCTCGGTCGGTTTCCAGTCGTCGATATCGAAGTCATGGGCGACCACGCGTGACCCGGGCCGGAGCTTTTGCAGTTTAGGACGGATCGCGTTGTTGAACCACTTGAACATATAAAGCGTCACAACCGTCGCCTTGGAGATATCGGTTTTGGTGCCGTCCTCAGCGCGAAATTCGACCAAATGGCTGACGCCTTCCTGCTCGGCATTTTTCTTCGCTTCGTCGATGCGCACCGGATCAAGATCGATGCCGACGCCGCGGGCGCCGTATTTTTTTGCCGCCATGATCAAAATCCGTCCATCGCCGCAGCCCATGTCGTAAACCAAATCATCCTTGGTTACCGACGCCAACTCCAACATCTTTGCCACCACCGGCATGGTGGTCGGGACATAAGGAATCGATTCCTGAGACCCAACTGGGGTACGGATGCTGGCGAAAAACAAAATCGCCAAAATCGCTATACGACTTAACTTCATCTTGTCACCTCGGCTGTTTAATCATTCACGAAGAACCGTTGCCTGCACCGTCTAAACTCTCAAGTTTTGCCGAGCTTGGCAAATCGTTCGGCGGCGGCATCGAGAGTCTCGTCCTTTTTGCACACCGCGAAGCGAGCAAAATATTGCCCTAGCTTTTTATCCGCTTCCTGGTAGAACGGGCTCGCCGGAATGCAGGCTACGCCGATCGCTTCAATCAGCCAGCGGGCAAACTGCATGTCGTCTTGCACATGACGCGGCGCGGCGCCGCGCCAATCGATCATCACGAAGTAACTTCCCTGCGGCTGAAAAACTTTGAAGCCGGCTCGGCGCAAGACTTCGAGCATGCGATCGCGCCGTGCTTGGTAGCTCACCTGCAAGTTTTCGAAGTAACCAAACGGCAAATTGAGTGCGGTCGCGGCCGCGGCCTGCAGCGGCGCCGCCACGGCATAGGTAATGAACTGATGCGCCTGGTTGACCGCATGCACCAATGGCGCCGATCCCATGGCCCAGCCGATCTTCCAACCGGTGACGCTAAAAGTTTTGCCCAAGCTGCTGATCGTCAAGGTGCGCTCCGCCATGCCCGGGAGCGTCGCCAGGCGCACATGGCTCGCGTCGTCGTAAATAATATGCTCGTAAACCTCATCGGTGATCGCAACAATGTTGTGCTTTAAGCACAGCGCGGCGATGGTCCGCAGCTCGTCATACGAGAAGACTTTGCCGGTGGGATTGTGCGGCGTGTTGACGACGATCGCCTTGGTCCGCGAGTTGAAGGCCTGGGCCAACTCGTCGGCATCGAAGCGCCAATCTTCGCCGCGTAGCGGCACGTAGCGCGGTGCCACCCCGGCCATGACCAGGTTCGGCACATAGGTGTCGTATACCGGCTCGAAAACAATCACCTCGTCGCCACGATCGGTCAGACCGAGAATCGCGGCAAACATCGCTTCAGTCGCGCCCGAGGTCACCAGCACCTCGGTGTCAGGATTCAGCGCTTGGTTGTAGAAGCGCTGGGCATGCTGCGCGATCGCCTGGCGCACCGACGCCATGCCGATGCCCGGCGCGTATTGATTAAGCGCGCTCTTGACCGCGGTCACCGCCGCGGCCAACACCTCCGGCGGCCCATCGAAGTCCGGCGCGCCCTGGCCGAGGTTCACCGCGCCACGTCGAGCCGCCAGCGCGTTTATATCGGCAAATATCGTCGTACCAAACCCGGCGACCCGTTGGGACATCACAGCCATGTCTGTCGTTGCACCATAAAATTATCCCATTCGAATAATCACGATCGCCGCGATCTTTCAAGCATAGCGGGCGCAGCGTTCTGCGCCCTTTCGGGCTCCGCCGATCGCTTCAAGTTAATCCGCCTATTTGGCCTAGACATTTGCGCGCCAGTTCAATAATTAGAACGTAGCAAGGAGGCGATCATGGCTCAAAGTAATTTCAATCCGGTCGAAGCGACCATCGACGGCATTCACGCCGGTTATAAATCCGGCCAACTAACCTGCCGCCAAGTGGTGCAGGCGTATCTGGACCGCATCGACGCGTTCGACAAGAAAGGGCCGAACATCAACGCGATGATTACGGTCAACGCCGACGCTTTGAAAGAAGCCGATACACTCGACGCGGCGTATAAATCCGCCGGCCCGGTCGGACCGCTCCACGGCATTCCAGTCATTGTCAAAGACCAGGCCGATGTCAAAGGCATGCCGACGACTTTGGGCTCGCTCTTGTTCAAAGACTACTATCCCGATCGTGATTCCTTCGTTGCGGAAAAATTGAAAAATGCCGGCGCGGTGATTCTCGGCAAGGCGACCTTGGGTGAGCTTGGCGGCGGCGATACCCATGGCTCCTTGTTCGGCTCGACGCGCAATCCCTACGATACCGAACGCACCGTCGGCGGCTCCTCCGGCGGCTCGGCGGCGGCGGTAGCGGCGAACTACTCGACGGTGGCAGTTGGCCAGGAAGGTTTGGCGTCGATCCGCCGGCCGTCGACCTGGAACTGCATCGCCGGCATGCGCCCGTCCGCCGGCATCGTTAGCCGCAGCGGCGTCTATGGCTGTTGGCCGGAAGTATTTGGCTCTTTGGGCCCGATGGCGCGAACGGTCAAAGATTTGGCGATTCTGCTAGATTCCATGGCCGGTTACGATCCCGAAGATCCGATCACCGCCCGCGGCGTCGGCAATACCCCCGACACCTTCACCAAGTTTTTGCACCGGGACGGCCTCAAAGGCGCGCGCTTCGGAGTCTTGCGCGAGTCCATCGGTTTGAATTCCGAACCGGACTCCGAAGACTTCAAAAAAATCCACGAAGTCTTCGAAAGGGCGCTGGGCGAACTCAAAGCCGGCGGCGCCGAGCTCGTCGACCCGATCGTCATTCCGAAAGTCAGAGAACTGCTCGCCAAACGCTCCGGCGCTCCCGGCGAAACCGAAGCGTCGTTTAAAAACTATTATGGCCGCAGCGCCAACCCGCCGTTCAAAACGCCGCAGGAAGCTACCGAGCATGCCGACTTTCCCAAGGTCGTCAAACGTTCGCAGGAACGCTTCAAGCGCAACCCCGACGCGACCAAACACTATGAAAGCCTGCGCGCCCAGGACGAGCTGATGACTAACTTCTTGAAAGTCATGGCCGACCATCGTCTCGATGCCATCGTCTACAAATCGGTGGAGCATCAACCGACCTTGATCAAAGACGGCATCGCCCCGCCCTTCACCGATCAGAAAGGCGCGCCCCATCTGAATACGTTTTTAGTCTACGTGCCGACAATCACCGTACCGGCCGGCTTCACGCGCGACAATCTGCCGGCGGGCCTATGCTTCATCGGCCGCCCCTACGACGATGGCAACTTAATCAAGTATGCCTACGCCTACGAACAAGCGACGCACCACCGCCGGCCGCCGGCGAGCACGACGGCGTTATGATCCCGGATTGACGCTCTGGGAATAAGATTTTTCGCTTCGAGCAATACGAGCTGATAGCTGAGCAGTAAAAGAGCCTAGTCGCCGCGCCCAATGGTTAGGGAAAAATCGCCCTTTTGAATGTAAACATGGCTGAGTTTTCTCTTGCCGATTTCCTCAATCAGACGGACCAACGGTTTGCGCATGTTCGCATATTCTTTGCGCGGCGCTGCGCTCTTGAGCGCGTCAACGAATTCGGGGCCGGCATAATAGCGCAACAGCAGTTCTTCATCCGACAAGTGCGCGCCGCCATATTGTTTGCGCACCTCGGCGAGGCTCGGCTCGGGATGCTCCATTTTCGCGATTTCCCGGGCACGCGGGCGGTCAAGGATCTTCGCCTTAACCGTTGGATCCAGGTAATCTGCGCCTTCCTTACCCCACTGACCGAGCGCGTATTGAATCACCGGATCCGTCGCCTCTTTGTAACGCTCGCCGAGGATCACATTGATCGCCGCTTGGCTACCAACGAATTGGGCGAACGGCGTCACCATGATCGGATAGCCCAACTCGGCGCGCACCTGGGTAATCTCCTCGAGCACCGCCGCAAGCTTCTCTTCCTTGCCCATTACTTTTAGCTGGTGGCGCAGATTGGAGATCATTCCGCCCGGCACCTGATGGCCGTACCAAGCTTGATCGTACTCCCGTGGCGCCCCGGTGGGCAGATTTTCCTGCTCGGCAACGCGCGAAAAGTGATCCCGCACCGGTGCCAATACCTCGGTGTTGACCAAGGGTGTGTAGCCCAGAGCTTGGAGATTGCTGGCGACGTTGAAGATCGACGGTTGCGACGAACCGTTGGCCAGAGGCGGAATCGCCGTGTGCACGATACGCACGCCTTCCTTGACCGCTTCAAGTAGATTGAAGGGCGCCAAGCCGTTGTTGCAGTGGGCGTGAAACTCAAGCGGGATTTCGCCGATATTTTGTTTGATCAGCCGCACCAATGTGCGCGTTCGCTCCGGCGTCAGCA
>DASSGE010000421.1:0-2040 GCA_035693605.1 Binatia bacterium | reverse complement strand
GCCTTGGCCGAGAAAGGCCATGATGGCGATGGCGATCAATAGAAACGGAAAAGCTAGGAAAATTTCCGAAATTTTGCTGACGATTTCATCGGCGGTGCTGCCGAAGTAACCGGCGATGGCACCGAGCGTGCAGCCGACAATGCCGGCAAAAATCACCGTCGCCGCGCCGACCATCAAGGAAATTCGCGAACCATAAACAATCCGGCTCAACATGTCGCGGCCCAGGTTATCCGTGCCGAGAAGATAGGCCTGCATGCCGTTCTCCGTCCAGCGCGGTGGCCGCAGCCGGTCCTCGAGGGTTTGCGCCTGCGGATCGCGCGGCGCGATCAACGGAGCGGCAACGCCACAGACAACCAGCAGCGCTAAGATCGCGCCGCCGACCCAAAGTTTTAAATAACGCGTCGAAAACATTAGAACTTGATCCTCGGATCGATCCAACTATAGAGGAAGTCCACCAACAAGTTGACCACGAAATAGGTCACAGCGAACATTAAAATCAAGACCTGGGTAAGTTTGTAATCGCGCGCGGAAATTGACTGGATCAACAGATCGCCGATGCCGGGATAGGAGAATACTGTTTCAGTCACCACCGACCCACTGAGCAACGCGCCCAGTTGCAGACCGAGAATAGTCACTATCGTAATTAAGGCGTTGCGGAGAATGTGGCGCCAGATCACGGTTTTTTCGCTCAACCCCTTGGCGCGCGCGGTAGTCACGTAGTCCTGGCGCATGACTTCGAGCACACTCGACCGCGAGATTCGTGTGACGATCGCTGCCAGGGCAGTGCCGAGGGTAAAGGCCGGCATCAACAGATGCTTGGCGACACTGGCAAACGCGGCGAAGTTTCCGGTAATCAAACTATCGAGAAGATAAAGCCGGGTAATCGATTTTATCTCGATGCCGTACTCAATACGCCCGGCCACCGGCAACAGATTCAGCTGGCCGCCAAGAAAGTAGATGAGCATGATACCCAACCAAAAATTGGGCAGTGAAACTCCGATCAGTGCAACGCTCATTCCGGCGTGGTCGAGGAGTGAGTTGTGCCGTATCGCCGAGTAAACCCCCACCGGCACGGCAATCAAAATCGCGACAAATAGGCTCGCGAAAGCGAGTTCCAAAGTTGCCGGCAGCCGCTCGGCGATCAGTTTTATTACCGGCTCGCCAAACTTGAGCGACCGGCCAAAGTCGCCGCGCACGGCGCGCGAGAGGAAGTCCCAATACTGGACCAGCAATGGCTTATCGAACCCCAACTCGGCGCGTAGTTTCGCCACATCTTCCGGGGTCGCGTTGTCGCCCAGCATCATCGTGACCGGATCTCCCGGCGCGATATGCACCAGGAGAAAAATCAGAAATGAGATCGCTAATAGAACGGGAAGGGCACCGACAAATCTGCGAATGAGCTTGTTCATGGAGCACGAGCGCTAAAAGCCAGCCTTCAATATCCCCGGTTTCCGGTTCGAAAGGAATATCCCTACTGTCCCAGCTGGCCAAACGACTGGTCCAATACTTTCAGGGCGTGATCGACTTCATCCTTGTTAACATTCAACGACGGCGCGACGCGAATGACATTGCCGTAAGTGCCGCCCTTGCCGAGCAAGAGACCGTTGTTTTTGGTCAATTCCATCAGCCGCTTGGTGCTATCAGCATCGGGCCTCTTGTGTTCACCGACGAGCTCCATGCCCTGCATCAAGCCCATGCCGCGGACATCGCCGATCAACGGATACTTGGCCTTCAAAGCCTCCAAACCGTCACGCAGACGATTACCCATGACCCGTGCGTTCTCAACCAGATTCTCCTCTTCGATGACATTGATCGTCGCATGCGCCGCCGTGCAGGTGACCGGATTGCCGCCGAAGGTAGAAATCGTATTACCCTTCATGCTGTCGGCGACCTCGGGCGTCGCGATGGTCGCGCCGATGGGTACGCCGTTGGCCATGCCTTTGGCAAAGGTCATAATATCGGGGTCGACTCCCCAATGCTCGATGCCGAACATCTTGCCGCCGGTGCGTCCCCAGCCGGTCTGCACCTCGTCGGCGATAA
>DASSGE010000420.1:0-10452 GCA_035693605.1 Binatia bacterium | reverse complement strand
ACGGAAGTTGGCGCCGGACAATTTCACCGAGCCGGTCGCGCCCTCGGCCAATGCTGCGGGAGAAACCTGGGCCAGGTTGGTGAGGAATCGGTCCGACATCGGCCGCGGAATCGGATTGCGATAGTTGGGATGAAACGAGGTGTCGACCGCTTTGCCTTCGAGGATAACTTTTTCAATCTTCTGCGTCGCCGAGATATCTTGCATCACATCACCGCCGACGATCACCAAATCGGCGACCTTGCCTTTCTCGACGCTGCCAAAGTCTTTGTCTTTGCCCCAGGCCTTGGCGACGTTGAGACTCGCCGTTTGTATCGCCACCAACGGCGTCAAGCCCGCGTCGATGGCGAGTTCCAACTCGGCATGCAGCCCATAGGCCGGCAAAAGCGTGCCGGGATCGGAACCGGAGTGCATCTTGCCGCCGGCGTCAACGTAGCGGCGCGCGAAATCCTGCACCATTTTGTAAGCCGCTTCCACCGGCGCGCGTCTTTCCGGGGTCATCTTCTCGAAACCGGCGAAATAGCCTTCGACCGATTCCAAATTGTACGCCGGCAGGTAACTGAGGCCAGGAATTTTCAACGTCGCCAGCTCGCGCTTTTTCATCTCGGCGGCGCGCGGCGACAGCGCGCGAAACTGCGTCGCCCAGGCCGGGCTCCAGTGAATGTCCTTGGCGATCATCGCCTTGATGATCTCGTCGAACTGATCCGGCACCATGTTGACGTGCGCCTCGACGGTGCCGACTTTGCCGACCATGCGATTCATGTCGACTTCGGCGCGCTTCTTCGGGTCCTTGATGGTCGTGAACATCACTGCCCAGGTATGTTCGATGGAGGTGTAGCCGGCGTCGATGGTCTCCCACATGTTGACCGAGTGGCCGATCACCGGTTTGCCAAACTTGCGCGCTTCGTCGGCAATCGCCTTGGCGACTTCCGGCGAAACCCGCTCGAGCACTTTGAATCCGTCCATGCCCTTCTCGACATGGGCACGCACCGCCGCCCGCGCTTCTTCGTCGTTGCGCACGATAATGCTGCCGCGCTGCCAGCGCTGCTCCGGCATCCCCTGCGGCCGCGGCCCGTCGAGCGCATGACCGGAGATCCACAGTCGCGGCCCGCGAATCTTGCCTTTCTGGATGCCGTCCTTCTGCGCAATGATCCATTCGGTCGGGCTGTTGTTGATGTCCGGGCAAGTGGTCACGCCGTAGGCCAAATAAAGTTCGCCGAGCCATTCCCAATAATGGCAGTGGCCGTCGATCAGCCCCGGTAAAATCGTTTTGCCCTTGGCGTCGATCACCTGCGCGCCTTTCGGCACCGTCACCTCACCGCGCTTGCCGACCTCTTGAATGCGCCCGCCGGAGAAGACAACGACAGCGTCCTCCACCGGTGGCCGCCCGGTGCCATCGATCAACTTCCCGCCGACGATCGCGACCGGGCTCGCTTGCGCCGAGATATTTTGATCGGTAACGAGGAGCACAAACAAGATAACTAAGCCTGCCCGCAGTGATGCGACATAACCGCTCATTAGAGCCTCCATGAATTGTTTCAACCGATGCTCGCCGGGCACGCGCCGTCACGCAAGTACACGGCTGGTCCGAATTACTTCCATAGAAACCCAACCCGCGTCAAACGAAAATGACAAGACAAGTTAATCAGGAATTAGAGAGCCCAGTCTTTCAAAGCAAATGGAGGTCGTGAGTTATAACGCAGATGATTTCGCGATCGCACTGATCAACTTTAACAAGCAGCGGTCGACGCTCTTGTTCGCCGCAAGAAATACCATGATCCTGCTTACTCGTTGTCTTTAGAAACCGCATTTCCTATGGTTAAAGGCATCCAATGGAAAATTCTTCTGATAGCAACCAGCCGGATTTCTGGACCGTCCGCTATGCCGCCGGTAAGACGCCATGGGACTTCGGCGGTGTTCCATCGGCCTTGAAATCATTTCTTGAGAGATCTTTTGTTCCCGGCAGCGTACTAATTCCAGGATGTGGCTCCGGCTACGAGATCAAGTCGTTCCATGCAGCCGGATACGATATTTCGGCAATAGATTTTTCGCCTGCGGCTATTGAGCAAGCCAAACGAGTGTTAGGAGTCTTAGCTGAAAGGGTTATTTTGGGGGATTTCTTTACACACGACTTCGGCGAGCGCCGCTTCGATCTCATCTACGAACGGACATTTCTCTGTTCGATGACTCCGTCCCGCTGGCCTGAGTATGTGAACAGAATGGCAGAACTCTTGTCCCCCGGAGGCAGATTGATCGGCGTGTTCTTGTATGGACAAAGGTCGTCGTCGGGGCCGCCGTTCCCGTTAACGGAGCGCGAAGCCGAGCACCTCTTCAAAAAACGCTTCGAGCGAGTGCGGAGTGAAGCGATGACGGACTCCTTGCCCTTGTTCCGTGATATGGAGAGATGGCAGGAATGGCTCAAGATCGATGGGGAAATCGCTGTTGAATATTCCATCTAACAAATCGGGTGAGATTTGTCTGACGCCTCTATCCGGTTCAAACTTACAATGCGGCTCACTTAGAAGGCCGTCTTCTTGCCAGTGGGAGCGAAATGACAAGGGTTCCTGATTGCAACGCGATGCTGAAGGTGGCCTTAGAGGAGGCGCGTCAGGGTCGGGCCGAAGGTGGAATCCCCATCGGGGCGGCACTATTCACACGAAGCGGCGAACTCCTCGGCGCCGGGCATAATCGGAGGGTTCAAGAAAATGACCCCTCTATACATGCCGAAACGGATGCTTTCCGCAAAGCCGGCCGACAACGGAACTATCGGGACAAGATCATGGTGACCACGCTCGCGCCCTGCTGGTATTGCAGCGGGTTGGTTTTTCAGTTCAAGATCGGCATGGTCGTCGTCGGAGAGTCAGTGAACTTTACCGGAGGGGTCGATTGGTTGCGGACCAACGGGGTCGAGGTTATCGACCTCGGGTCGCAGGAGTGCATAGGCCTGCTGGCTGATTACATCAGCAATCATCCCGACGTTTGGAATGAAGACATCGGCGAAGATTGATCCATAGCGTGAACTTTCAGCTCTTCGAGGCGGCAAGCCTGGCAACAACATTCACCCGATCCTCCCCTTTTGGCGAACTGACGAGAATAATTCACTTATCCTCGTCGATTCCTTTTGGCCATCCTACGTCGTGGATGGAGTTAACGCGAAAATAGGATTTGACTTTTAATCCTTGGCTAACTCTTTCTCGCGCCCAGGAATCGACTTGCTACCTAAGCGGTCCCGCCGCAGCGGATGGTTGGAGGCGATTCAACTTCAGCTCGGCACGAGCCTCGCGCGCGACAACGAGCGCCGAATGAAGAAAAATGGCGCAGATGAACGCCCCGATTGTGATGTCCGGCCAAGGCGAAAGCGTGATCCGCACGGCCAAAGCTGCGAGTAGCACCGCAGAATTTGCGATAAGGTCATTTCGAGAACAGAGCCAGACCGACCGCATATTGATGTCCTGCGCCCGGTGGCGCCAGAGCAAGGCGAAGCAGACGCTGTTCGCGGCAAGCGCAAGAGCGCCTATCGCACCCATTGTCTCAACGACCGGGAGTTGAGGAAAAAATAGCTTGTACACAACCTGCCCAAAGACGAACAGGCCAAACAGCCCCATCACCGCTGCCTTCGCGATAGAGGCGCGCGCTTTCCAGACCGGACCACGCGCGACGACATAAAGACTAAAGCCATAAACCAGCGCGTCACCGAGCATGTCGAGGGAGTCTGCGAGCAGAGCCACGGACCCGGCGAGCAAGCCCGACACAAGTTCGACGACAAACATCGCGGCATTCACCAGCAGAACCAGGCGAAGAGTCGCCGTTTGCCGCTCGCGTAGCCCGTCGATAGCGCAACTCTTATCGATACAGCAATCGTCCATAATCCACAGAGCTAACTATCAAAAATATAGTCGGACGTTCACCGATATCAACGTCACAAAGAGCACCGGCCAGAGGAACGCCGATGTTACAAGAAGCTGTTAAATCCATCTGTCGGGTTTGACGGTCTACACGCGCGCTGTGATCATCCCTCGTGCTGAGATGCATGTAAGAAGTTGGAAACTATCTGCACGCGACTGCGACCTAGCCCCGCTTTTGTTTGGAGTTAGATCTTAGTCCGCGCCTTCACCCGCTGATTGAGCGACTGCAAAACTCCTGCATCCACTGCTGCGATCACGTCGACCGCCGCGTCCAACTCTTCCTCCGTCATCCCCGCTTTCCTTGCGTCCGCAAGGCGCCGCTCCACTCACGGATCGCACAGCCGCATCATCGCGACGGCGAGCCCCATGAGCATCTTCTCGCGATCGGTCAGACACTCGACCGCATGGGCGTCTTTGTAGAATGTTCGGAAGTCGGCTTTCTTTGTGGCCATAGAATAATTCCTTCTTGATCGATCTTGTGATCGCGATTCATACGCTGCTTGCCCTCATAGTTTGCAGCGACTTTTTCCCTTACGGACCGAGAACAGAAAATCCTTCACGATCCGCTGCGTTGGCGAGGTTGCTATCGAGCGTGACAAACTCTAAACCGACGGGATCATTGTCAGCGGCGATTAGAGCAGCAGCCAGTTGCATTGCATCTCCCGCTCTTAGGGGATGAGTTTGGACGAGTCGTTCCGCGTGGCCGCGAGCGACTTCTATCGTAGTTATCTCAGACCAACCTTCCCAAGCTCTCAATAGGTCGCGCCGTGCACCCATCAATATCGCGGATGCCTCCGGTTTCTCCCGGCGGCGCCTCGCGATCGCGGAAAGTAGTTCCACACGAGTTAAAGTCCAGACGATAACCTCTGGATCTTGCTCTAACCAATTCTTAACGCGCGACGAACTGACCTCAGTGATTACGAGCGGAATGATTGCCGATGTATCCCAGAACCTCACCAGCCACTCCTGCGTTCATCGAGAAAATCTTGGAGCACGCTACCTTGCAGCTTCGGGGGCCGACGTTTTAACAGCCATTTTATGCTCGCACCCGTCCCGCGCCGAATTAGTCCCTTTCGTTCAAGACGCGTGAGCCGATCTTCCGCAGATGCTAATCGGCGCCCTTTGATTCCTAACGGCACAATCTGAGCGACAGGTTGGTTGCGATCCATCACGAGAATGGATTCCCCTGCCTTGACCTGATCAAGATAACGAGAAAGATTGTTTTTAAGAGCTGCGATGCCGGCTTTTTTCATATAGCTATAATAGCCATCAACTCGAGATCGGTCAAACGAAGGGCTTTGGCATCGATCACGCGACTAGCTCTCACCAAACCCCTTAGAGGGAACTCAGAACAGCTCTCTCAAAAGAACCGCTGAACCGAGCGAAAACTCGGAATCCGGAAAGCGTAACCCGGAACCAACCAGCTATGCTGGTTTGACCCCTGTGATCAGCGCGTAGGAGAAACTTCCCCGCACATGGGCGTGGTCGCCGTGGGAGTGCCAGGTGAAATAGTTTTTCTTCATGCGCTCGGCCAGCTCCGGCGCTTCTTTCTCCAGCTCCAGCGCGGCCTCGAGCCAGTGGCGGCCGGTGGGAATGCCGTCCATGCCTTCTTGATTGAACGGGTAGGAAATCACGCTCTTGCGCGGCACACGGTAACCGGCCTTGGTCAGCAAACGCTCGATGCTGCTGACGGTGTGGAAGCGAAAGCCCTCGCCATGGGTGCGGCGAAAGACTTGATTGATCTTGGCTTCGAGCGCCACATCGATGGCGTCTTTTGATTCCTCGATAACCGGGTCGAGGACGACGAAGCGGCCGCTTGGTTTAAGCACGCGCTGCACTTCGCCGACGACACCGGCGGGATTGCCGAAGTGATGCAAGCTGAACGACACGAAGGCGCGGTCGAAGATACCGGACTTGAACGGCAGCTTGTCCGCTTCGCCGGCGCTCAATTCATAACGCGCTATCGGATCTTTATGATGATGGCCGATATCGAGCATCGCCAGCGCCTCGTCGACGCCGACGATGCGCCCGGACTGCATCTGCTTCGACAACGGCCGGGCGACGCGCCCGGTGCCGGTGGCCAGATCGAGAATCGCTTCGCCGCCCTTGAGCGTCAACGCCTCGATCAACTTCACCGTTAGTTGGCTGCGCATATCCGACATACCGCGCTGATCGAACTCCGCGGCATGAGCCGGATCTTTGAAGCGCGATGTGTGATCGTGGCTATGAGAATGACCGTGTTCGTGATCGTGCCCGTGAGCATGCGCATCATGCTCGTGCGAGTGGCCGTGATCATGTCTATGCTCTTTCGCCTGCGCGTGCTCATGTCCATGCGCCGCATGTTCGCGATCGTGACCGTGTTCGTGGCCATGCTTGTCGTCATGGTGGTCGTGCCCGTGCGAATGATCGCCCTTATGTTCATGCTTATGTTCTTCAGCCATTTTCTTGTCCTAACTTTTTACTGTTGCCTAATGTCTATTGCCTGTTGCCTTGCCTCACTTCTTCGACATTTCGATCATCGCGTCCCACTGCTCTTCGGTGAGCTTCATGATCGACAGGCGCGAATTGCGCACGAGATCGAACTTGGCGAGTTTCTTGTCGGCTTTGACCTGCGCCAATGTCACCGGCTTGGCCAGCGCTTTCACCGGCTCGATGTCGACCACCAGCATGCGTGGATTGTCCTTTTCCGGATCGGAATAGGCGCCGCCCAGCGCCCGGGCGATACCCACCGCCTGCTTTTCGTCGCCGGTATGATAGATGAAAATCTGATCGCCTTTTTTGATGTCCTTCAAATGCATTAGTGCGAGATTGTTCGCCACGCCGTCCCACCTGGTCGATTTGTCTTTGACCAGCTGCTGATACGAATAAACACTGGGTTCGGTCTTGAATAACCAACGGGTTGCCATGAAAACTCGTCCTCCTACTGGTTTATAAATCAGCATCAGGCCGCAATACAATCCCTTGACCCGACCGGTGCTTGATTGCGCAGGGATGCGCCGCGCAGAAGAGATTTCTCGCTGCGCTCGAAATGACAGTGCATGAGTTACTGTCATCCCGAACGAAGAGAGGGATCTCTTCCGGCGGAGAACTAACTCTCTTGACCTCGCCCACTGAAGCGCTGTATCCAATCGGTCATGATCAATCGCAAATTTCACCTCGCGCTATTGGTATTACTAGCGTTCATTCTGCCGGCGTCGCATGCCGCCGGCGCCGACAAATTGCGCATCTCCTACTCGGCGGTCAACGCCACCCAGGCGTTTCTCTGGGTCGCCCAGGACCGCGGCATCTTCGCCAAGCATGGCCTCGAAGGCGAGCTGCTCTACATCAACAGCGGCACCATGAACATCGCCGCCCTGCTCGGCGGCAGCGTGCAGATCGCCGGCGGCGGGCCGGTCTCGATCGAAGGGCGGCTGCGCGGCATCAAACTGACGATCCTGGGTAATCCGCTGCCCTGGCTGGCGTCGAATCTGGTCGTCCATCCCGACATCAAAGGCATCCCCGACCTGGCCGGCAAGTTCGCCGGCATCTCGCGCTTCGGCTCCTCCACCGATCAGGGGTTCCGCTATCTGTTCCGGAAAAATGGCCTGAACGTCGACCGCGACTTGAAAATGCTTCAGATGGGCGGCGACTCCAGCCGCGTCGCCGCTCTGAAAGCCGGCACAGTCCAATACACCTTCCTCGGCGCCGCCGCCACCGACAACGCCCGCGCGCTGGGCTTCCGCGTCTTGTCAACCGCCCAACAGATGGCGATCCCATTTCCTTGGACCTCGGTGGTCGTGGAAGAAAGCTGGCTCGGGAAGAACCGCGAACTCGCCTACCGCTACATGAAGTGCGCCACCGAAGCGGTCGTCACCCTGAAGCGCAACCGCACCGACAGCGAACGGATCATCGCCAAATACATGAAGATCACCGACCCCAAGTTGATCGCCACCGAGTTCGACTTCGTCTCGTCGCTGATGCCCGACTACATGGCGCCGACGCTCGACGGTATCAAAGTCATTCTGGAAAACTTCGGCAAAGAATACCCCGATGCCCCCAAGCGCGACCCCAAGGAATTCGCCGACGGCTCGATCATCGAACGGTTGAAGCAGGAAAAGTTTGCCGAGTCGCTGAAATTCTAACGAAATGCACAGCCCATCGTTTCATTGTGTCGATGGGGATCGCGATTTTAGCAGAGTTAAGTCAGATACAAGGTCATTTATTTTGCAATTGGCTAAATAGCGGCAAGCTCACCACAATTAGGAGAGGTCGTCATGAGCGATTGGACACGGCGTGACTTCATTACCAGGGTTGGCGCGGCGGCGGCGCTTGCAACATTTCCATTTGACCGCGCAATAGCTCAGGGTGCTGTCGGCGCAAGCAGCCGAGACCGTGTCATTATCTGTAACGAAGATTCCAACACACTCAGCGTGATCGATCCAAACAACAACACGGTGGTCGCAACAATCAACCTCACGTCTTTTGACGAAGACCCGCGCCCGCCGTTCCGGCTGGTAACGGGAGGGGTCACTCCGGCACACTTCGCGATGGTGACCAAGCCGTTGTATCACGGCGCCATCAGCATTCACGGCGCCGCGCCATCGCCGGACAATAAGCTTTTGGCCTGTACCGGGCGTGGAACGAGCAACGTTTATCTGATTGATCTCGAGACAATGAAAGTCATCGGCAATACGCCGAACCCACAAGCCAATGAGCAGACCAATGCCGAGCACATCACCAGCGGGGTCATGGTCGGTCGTGAGCCGCACGAACCGACCTTTAGCCGCAATGGCAAGGAGATCTGGGTGACGGTCCGCGGTGAAAATCGCATCGCCATTGTCGACACGGCGAACGCCGTCAAAGAATCCCACGGCACGGCTTCCCGTGCCGTGCGACTATATGTGAATTGCTTAAACGGCCCAGCGCAGGTCTGGTTCTCTGCCGACGGCAGGCTCGCATTCGTGGCCTCCCAGAAAGCTTCTCAACTCGAAGTTCTTGACACCAACTTCGGCCGTGACGGCTTCAGCCGTCCAAAGCGCCGTGCGCTAATTGACATCAAAGCGCAAGACCCGTTTGGATTCACTCCTTTTCAAAAGACCACGCCGGACGGGAAAGAGTTATGGCTGTCGCACAAGCTCGCCGACGCTCTGTCGGTCTGGTCCGTCACCCAACAACCCAAGTTGATCGATTCTGTTTCTCTCGGCAAGCTCGCCCGGCCCAACCACGTCGAGTTCGTGGAGAACGCCAAAGGCAAGGTCGTCTATGCGTCGCTCGCCCGCGTGGACGACGGCGGACCCGGCGGAACTGCGTCTAGCCAAATCGCCATCATCGATCGCTTGGCGGCGCCGGGCAGCCGCAAGGTCGTCGGTAATTTTTTCAGCCAAGGTCGCGAAGCGCATGGCATGTGGACGAACCCGGAAAACACGCTGCTCTACATCGCCCACGAACAAGATGAGCTGCCGAATACGCCGAACGCCGGCCAGACGGTTTGCACTGCTTTCGATGTCAGCGATCCGCTCAAGCCAAGCTTCATCGCGCAAATCCCTCTCGGCGAGCTTACGCTGCCCTCCGGCAAGCTGCGCAATAAGAAAAGCATCAATCTCGTCTACGTGCGCCCGGGCGCTCGTAGTCAAACCGCCTAAGCGAGGAAAGTATGAGAACGACGATCGTGACGCTCGCCCTGCTAGGCGTAATGACCGCGCAGATCGCTTACACGCAGCATCAGCACGATAGCTTGGAATCTCACAACGCGCCGCCGGCCGCAGGCGCAACGCTCTTCGCGCGCCAAATGGATGCGGGGATGAACAAAATGATGAACGACATGCACGCTCCTGGCTACACCGGCAATCCCGACGTTGATTTCCTGGCGATGATGATTCCACACCACGAAGGGGCGGTAGAAATGGCGCGCTTGGTACTGATTCACGGAAAAGATCCGCTGACCCGCCGGCTCGCCGAGGAGATCATCGCCTCGCAGAGCGCTGAAATTGCCGCGATGAAGCAGCGCGTCGCTATTCTGCGGCGCGCCGACGATCCGAATCCTGACGGTTTCCCCGCCCTTCACGGCACACGAGGAGTCAAGCCAGAATAAGCGACGATACGGCTTGCAGCCAGCGCGTGGATACTCTTTTGCCATTTCAGACTCGACGATTCCTGACGCGCCAAGCGCGACCCCGAGGAATTCGTCGACGGCTCCATTATCGAAAGCTTGAAGCAGGAGAAATTTGCCGAGGGGTGAAGTTCTAACCAGAGAGTTGTTGATCAGGGTTGAATAAGAAGATGAAGCTCGAAGCTTACGACTATGCCAGCGCTATCACCGGCCTGACTGGCACACTTCTAATCCTCGGAACCTTTGGTGAGCTGCCAAACATATTGATGGTGATCTCCACTGCTATTCCTACGATGATTTGCCTTTTCTCGATGGGACCGTTGAGCATGAATCTGTTTATTCGCTGCCTTGATCCAATAGAACAACGCCGTCACACATTCCATGCACTGGTGAATCTGCCACCTACGATTTATTTACTCGCGCATCTGAAGGAAACACCATGGCAGAAGTTTGTTTGCTGAC
>DASSGE010000419.1:0-4127 GCA_035693605.1 Binatia bacterium | reverse complement strand
AACTTCACTGGCAATATCGACGTTCAAGTGGTCCAAGGCAGTAAATTCGTCGAAGTTAGAAGCCCTGGCGTCGGCAAGGCAGCGGCGGTGCGGGATTGGCTGCACGACGAAGAATTCGATTTTGTTCTGGCCGTCGGCGATGACCACGACGACGAGGAATTGTTCGCTGCTCTGCCCGGCCATGGCATATCCATCCGTGTCGGCATTGTTCGCACGGTCGCGCACTTCAATCTGCGCGAGCCCAAGGACGTCATCAAAATGCTTGAAGAGCTGCGTTGGGCGCAACACTCATCGAAAGCGGCAGTTCATCAAAGTCTATAAGAACACCCCGGTTTTCTGACCACAGTGAAAACTCATTGGCGGCTTACGGCGCAAGCCAGACTGACGCGACAGCGCAAGCCTGGGACTGACGCTAACGCTCGGCCGATCTACTCCGTGAGGTAGCGTCTGGCTTTAGAATGATAGCGAAATGAGACCAGGCCGTTTTGCCGCCAGCCAACCCAATGCGCCGAGGTAGTGGTTTAAATCAACCACTCGAAGGGTATATCAGCCAATCGCCATCGCCCATGGACGTGGGATTTCTTCGCGCCACTCTTAGAGTGCGACACGTTTACCTAGCGTTCAGGCAAAAACCGCTGATTTAAGTGAGAAATTCGAACGCATTTGCAGATTTTTCGTCTGAGGCAATAAACCAGCACTTCGGCTGCCGGCGGAATCGAAATTGCTTTGTTTTGCTGAAACTAACTTAAGGAGGGTTGATAGGTTCTTATGAAAATGAAAACAGGAATAGTAATGGTCACACTGATGGCTAGCTTCTTGGTTTGGGCGGCGGGTCACGCCGCCAGCGGGTCGAGCAGTGGATCAAAAGGTAAGTCGGGTAACGCTCAATACAAATATGAGGCCGACATGGAGCCGACGATTGTCGCTCCGGGGACTGCGCCAGTAGCACCAGACGCGGAGGGCGAGGCCAAATATCGCAAACAAATCCAAAAGGGAACAATCAAAACCGAACGATTTGAAGCTACAGTCAAAATACCCATTCCAAGTCCCACTCTAGGTATTACCGACGAAGGGTCGGCAAAAAATGCAGACATTCAAGTGTTGTTGAGCTCTGCT
This sequence comes from Binatia bacterium, assembly GCA_035693605.1. Taxonomy (GTDB): domain Bacteria; phylum Desulfobacterota; class Binatia; order UBA9968; family UBA9968; genus DP-20. The sequence continues at coordinate 3,011 of DASSGE010000419.1, read as the reverse complement.
ACGGCACCAACAACTGCTTACGCGGCGTGTGCGCTCGACTTTACTGAAATCGACAGTGAACTGGAAGACGATTCAACGAAAACTTATGCGGTATATAAGGTCGACGTGCGCAAGGAGTTGCGCAATTCGTCATACCGGCAGCGCCAGATCCACGGCGCTTGCGATATCAATCCGGCGACCACGCAGATCGACAACGGTACGCCGGCGCCGGTCGAAAACGACATTGCTACGGCGGTTCTGGTGAACACGACGCCGCCGGTTGCTCCGGCAACGACAGCGACCGTGACGTTGATTTCGATCATTGCAGGTCCGTTCGAGATAGACTAGAAATTCAACATCACCGGGGCTGGCGCATCGGCGTGCCGGCCCCGGTAAATTTTTCTGCGGTACTGGTACTCGATCGCTGTCTCGGCCTGTCTAGAATCCGGTTGATCTGATCGAGAAATTCCGACTTAAGGCTTCGCTGCGAAAATAAGAAAAGACTGGCGGTCCAGGAAGGCCGGCTCTTTTATTAGCGTGTAGCCAGCCTGTTCCATTTCACGTTTGATGAATTCGCTTGGCGTGTAGTGGCGCAACAGACCTTCGAGCCAGGCGCGCCGGTCGAAGTCGATGATGACGATGCGCCCTCCGGGTTTTAAATATTGGCGCAGGTTGGAAAAGTAGACGATGCGATTGTCGAAGTGATGATAGGTATTGCTGGTGAAGATCAGGTCGACACCGGATTTGGGCAGCAGAGGGTCATTTGCTGTCGCGAGAATGGTTGTGACGTTATTGATGCCGTCCTTTTTTGCTCGTTCAGCGATCAATTCGTTGGTGCCTTTATCTATATCGACGGCGTAAACCTTTCCTTGAGGGCCAGTCGCCTTGGCAAGATAGAAAGTAAAATAGCCGCCGCCGGCGCCAAGATCGGCGATTTCGGAGCCTTCCCGGATCTGCAGCGCCGCGATCACTTTGTCCGGCTGCTGCCACTGGTCGCGGTCGATACCTTGGTAAGCCCATTGTTTGAGCTTGCTGCAGCTCGCTAGCACACAGCAGAGCAGGACGACCAGGTAGACGGTCTTATTGCGACTGTGGACCATTGAAAAATTTTGCCTGTTTACCAGAAAGAATCTAGGGCCGCAGAACCGCAAATGAAACTCGGCGTCTGCTGCAATGACGCTAGCGCCGATGAGCCGATGGCCGAGATCGCGAGCGATTCGGAAGTGTTTAAGAAGGATTTTTCCCTTCGGTAGCGATCGATTGAATTCGAACCGCGCGGTTCGGTGCGACGGTTTCGGATAGTCCGGCGGCTTCGAACTTCAAGTTTCCTAACCTTGATGATGAAAAGCATTCGGCTTGTTGGCCGCGGGGTTTTCGCAATTAGAATGTCGCTGGGGCGGAGCGTTGGGCGACTTGCTCCAGCGCGCGGCCGACTTTTTGCCGAAGATCGACGATGTCGAAGGGCTTGCCGACAAAATCGAAGGCGCCGAGCTCGATCGCCTTGGCGGCGAGCTGTTGGGAGGTGATGCCGGTGAGCATAATGATTTCGCACCGCGGATGGATTTGCTTGATCTGTTGCAAGGCGACCAGACCGTCGGTCTTCGGCATGAGCACGTCGAGCAGGACGACGCTAGGCCGGGATTCCTCGATCTTAGGAATCGCAGCCGCGAGCGAGTCGCTGTCGATGACACGGTACTCTTTGGAAAATACCATTTTGAGCGACTCGCGCACGCCTAATTCATCGTCGATGAGCATTAAAAGCGGTGGTTCCATGATTAACCGAGCGGTACACTCCTGGTTTGATGGCACTTTTGCACTTACGACCCGTGCGCGCAAGCGTCGTCGGCAAACTGCCCCTCGACAAGCTTCTCAAAAAATTTCCCGGGAGTCGAAGACGGCGGCGAAATTTAGCCGTAGGGGATAATAAACCGGCGAAACTTGCGCCAGTCTTCACCGAACGGCGAGTTCGGCACAGCGCTCGGATGGATTGGCATACTCGCGGCAATCCTGGGCGACGGCCGTGGCAGACTTTTCAAAGGTGCCTTTGAGGTAGGCGATGCTTTCACGCAGACAGTCGGTCTGATCGTTGCCGTCGGTAAAAGCGGCGCAGAACGGCATGGCATAGCGGCCGTCCCACGTGTTATCGACCAGGGCATAGACTACGCCGCGAATGCAGGCGCGCTTGGAGTCGCCGCCGGCCGCCTGGCATTTCTTCGCTGTCGGTTGTACCTGACCGAGGCGTACGTAATTCGACAGGTCGCGTCCCGCCGACTGGGCGCATTGAAAGCGGTACTCGCCACTCTTGTCGCATTCCTGAAAAATTTTTTCCGTTGTCAGCCCCATTTCGCTCATCCGCGAGGTCTGCATGACGTAACATTCGCTACGGTACTTGGCGGCCAATTTGTTGCATGGATAGTGGTAGTCGGTTGTGCTCAAGTCACGCAGTTCGGGCGTGGCGTTCGAGACGTTTTCCATGAATACGCCACCGTAGCAGGACGATTGGCTCCAGTCGTTGGGCAGCGCATCGCAGGCGTCTAACGCGGCAGCGAGCTGATAACGGGTGAAAAAAAGCAGGGCATGGCCCAAACCATGAAAACATTGAAAGCGAAAGCGGTCGGCAAGCTTGGGGTCGCAGGCGACCGCGGCTTTTTGCTTGAGCTCGGCCGCGCTCGGATGCTTAGCCGCCTGGGCATAAACGTCTTCGCCGCGCAGAAAGCGCTCCACCGAGCCATGGTAGCACCCCGAATGACAGGTCTGGTCGCAGGCACTAAAGGATTCGTGAATCGTGCCTTTGATCCGGTAGGTTTCCCTGCCGATTGCATGGACCACGGGATGGCAATCGCGCCGCAAATCGGCGTCCTCTTTTTCGTAGCGCTGAATCAACTGCAGGGCTTCGAGGGTAGTGTGTTTTTTCAGCATGTCACGAAAAAGGTTGTCGAGACATTCCGGGCTGTTGGGCTGGTCGTTGCATGCTTTGATGGCACCGAGTGACGGCAGTGCGCTTTCGCCAATCACGCTCGACTGAGGGACTT
>DASSGE010000418.1:0-5798 GCA_035693605.1 Binatia bacterium | reverse complement strand
TTGTGGCGCAACAGCGCTTCGGCGCCTTGGACTTCACCGGCCATTTTCTCCTTGGCCTTCTGCAAGGCCTTCTTGCCGGCTTCGGAAAGTTGGTCCTCCGGGATCGTGTCGGCGTTGTCGTATTCTTCGATTTTCTGGCTGACCGCTTCTTCTTGTTTTTGAATGTCCCAGAGATCGCGCATGTCGCGCCGATTGAGGAACTGTTCTTGACGCACCAGGGCGAGCAGCCGTTCACCCAGGATCAGCGTCGACAGACCGGCGTGGGCTTCATTGAGCAGCGTCTGGTCCCGCAAGAAATCATATTGGCTCCCCTGGTGAATGGCATCGAGAAACTTCCGGTTGAGCAGCGCGCTCGGTAACACTTCGGAATCGGCATGATAATGAATGTTGTTTTTGAACAGGAGACAAAAAATGTCCTGCAACAGCGGCCCGAAGTGGGGCAACAGCGTCGCCCCGTTGTCTTCTAATTCGCGCAGCGATGGCGACTCACGGCGCAAGTGCTCCCAGACGCGCCGATCGTAGGCGTCGTTGTCGATCCAAAAGCTGTTCTGGGGAAGCGGCTGGAAGAGCCGTTTGGCCGGCGCTTTCTTGCTACGCCTGGGCGGCATCAGAACTGCTCCAGCATGTCTTTCTGCAACTGTTCGATCTCGCCGCGCACGGTATTGACGCGGTCGAGCGGCCGGCCCATGCGCTTGGCTTTATCGACGATCTGATCGACTTTGACGAGTATATTTTTCAGCTTGGTGTGAAGCTCGATCAACGCGCGCGCCCGCTCGTCGCTGGAGCGGCCCGCTTGCAATGCCGACTCGCGGATCTCCCGCGATTCATACAAGAGCTCGGTGATTTCTTCCTCGTAACCGAGCAAAAGCTCGCGAATCGTGTTGCGCACCGCTTCATGTTCGGCGGGATCGCGCCAAAGGACATGCTCGAGAAAAAAAAGATGTCTCTCGTAGACTTGAGATTCGCCTTCGATAAACGCGTAGGCCTGGAGCAGACCGAGGCATTGGCGATAGCGCCGGTCCGACGCTTGGATGTTCTTTTTGTTCAGTTCGCGGCGGATATCGGCGATGCTGCGGAAGACATGCGGCGGAACCGCGACTTGGCCGACCTGAACTCGGATTTCATTGAGTTCGGTCAGCGTCAAGCTGGTTCGTTCCGGCGCTTTTTGCGACTCCAGCATGCGCAGAAAGCGAAAGTCCTCGGTGATATATCCGACTACGAAACGGAGCAGAAATCGGTCGTAAAGCGCGGTCAGTTCTTCTTCCTCGGGCAGTTCATTACTGGCGCCGAAGAGCGTGAGCAACGGCACGTGGACGATTTCCTTGCCATTGTGAAAGAGCCGCTCGTTGATTAACGTCAGGATCGAATTCAAGATCGATGAGTTGGCCTTGAAGATCTCGTCCAAAAAGGCGATGTGCGCTTCCGGCAGTTTCCGGTTGGTGACGCGGCGGTAGTCGTCCTGCTCCAGGGCTTTAAGACTCACCGCGCCAAAGATTTCTTCCGGTGTGGTGAAGCGGGTGAGCAGCCACTGGAAATAATTGGCGCCGTCGATGCGCCGGCACAGCTCATCGGCGAGCATGGACTTGGCGGTGCCCGGAGGGCCGATAATCAGCAGGTGTTGCGCCGACAGCAACGCCGCCAGTGCGCCGTCGATGAGATCGCCACGTTCGAGAAATGTTTGTTTAAGCTCTTCGCGGATTTTTTTAAGCTTTTCTTGTGATGTCATAACCGGTTAGGTTGCAGGGTAGCAAATGGGGTTAGCTCAGACAATGGAACGACAAACGGGCTAGTAATTTTCATGTTGCCTAGAAGATTCTTTCTCGGTACAACCGACCCCAGAGGCAGCGATCATGGTGAAAAAGATTAACCGTAGATCTAGGCTGTCGACCAGTTATAAGAAAGGGCTCAGGTTGATTATGAGGCTTCATCTAAAATCGATCGCAATTGGATTTGTTTCCCTGCTCGTCTGGTCCAGCGGTGCTCTCGCTCAGGATGCCAAACTGATCGAAGCGGCCAAAAGGGAAGGCGGCAAGGTGATCGTCTACGGCTCCTTGGAAAACGAGACCATGGATTTAATCGCGGCGGCGATTAAAAAGCGGCATGGGATCGAGGTCGAGTATTGGCGCGCTGCCTCGAACAAGGTCACGGACCGCATCGCCAGCGAATCCCGCGCCGGCAAGCCTGGCTTCGATGTCGTATTAACCACCGATGTGACGTTGCAGTTGATCAGCAAGGATGGTTTTTTAGGCAAATACGATTCGCCGTCGGCGCGCTTTTTTCCCAAGGAAGCGATCAACAGCACCCTCGGCTCGCCAAGTTATCGCAACAGCATTATCGGCATCGTCTACAACACCAGCGCGGTGAAGCCCGCAGACGCACCGAAATCGTTAGAAGATTTGGTCAAGCCGCAGTACAAGGGCAAGGTGGTTTTTCCCGACCCGAGCCAGCATGTGACGACAGCGCAGTGGCTGACGAGCCTGCACAAGATTCTCGGCAAGGAACGGAGTGATAAATTCATTCGCGATCTGGCGGCGTCTAAACCGTTACTCGTGGAATCCTTGACTCCCGCCGGCGAACGGATCACCACCGGCGAAGCCCCCATTGGCGTTGCTTTTCTCAAAAACGTCGTCTTCTATGGGAAAAAGGGCGTGCCACTGGACTATTCTCGTTTGGGTAAATTCATGGGCGACGGGCAGTCGATCGCCTTGGCTGCCAAGCCGATGCATCCCAACGCCGGGCGCGCCTTCATCGATTATTTTCTTGGCGAAGAAAGCCTAAAAATAATGGCCGGTATCGGCGAGTTCATCACACGCAAAGGCATCTATCCGCCGATTCCCGATGCCGACAAAATCGAGCTGGTTGAAATGCTCGATATGAATGCCGGGGAGTTGAAAGAGAAAATGGCCGAATACCGAAAGATCTTTTTGCAGAACTGAATTCCGCAAGATGGTTCCAAGGCTTCAATCGTTTAATGGTCCAGTTGGTGGGGGATTTGTGGTCGACAGTGAGTGGGATGTTATTCTTATCGGCGCCGGACAAAACAATTTTGCCCTCGGCACCTATCTCGGCATGGCCGGTCTCAAGACGGTTATCTGTGAGAGCCGGTTGGAGAACGGCGGACGGCTAGCCAGTGAAGAAATTACCCGTCCCGGCTACTGGCATAACACTCTGGCGTATTTCCAAGACAACCGCGAAGTCTCTCCGGTGTGGAAAGAGCTGAAATGGGACGATGGCCATCACGCCGAGTTTATTTCGCCGCCGGTCATTAGCGCTCTATTGCTCGCCGACGGCCAATCCATCGCGCACCATCAGTCCATCGAACAGACAGTTACATCGATCAAGCGGTTTTCCACTAAAGACGGCGAGGCCTGGCATCAGCTCCATCACCGGTTTCACCAGCTCATCCGCGATTACTTGATTCCCTATTACTATGAGTCGCCTCAGCCGGGTGCGGCGATATTGCAGAAGCTGGACGGCGAGCCGGACGGTAAGGAATTTAGACGCCTATGGCAGCTTTCACCGCGGCAGCTGGTCGATGCGGTATTTGAGAACGATGCGGTGAAGACCTTGGTGCTGTCGCAGATGGCGATCCCGCGCGGCGTCGGACCGGATTACGACGGTGGCGGCATCGAAGTATTGAAACTCATTGCCGGCGAGGAAAAGCCCGAGTTAGCGCGCGGTGGCTCCCATTCAATCGCCCAAGTGTTGCAGCGCGCCTATGTCTGCCACGGCGGGCAAATTCGCGCCGTGCATCATGTCGAGAAGATCCTTGTCAACGAAGACGGCAGAGCTGTCGGAGTGCGCTTGCGCGACGGCCGCGAGTGGCAGGCGCGCCTCGCGGTGGTGTCGAACGCCGATCCCTATGCGACGTTGGTCGAGATGGTGGGTGAGGATTATCTGCCCCGGACCTTTTTCGAGCGAGTGAAAGATATTCAGGTTGACGAGTTCTCATATTTCCAAGTCCATCTAGCTTTGAAAGCGCCGGTGCGTTATGCCGTGCACGAAGCCAACAACCCCGCGGTGGGCCAAGCGATGAACGTTAATATCGGACCGGAAAAACCGGCCGATCTCGAAGCGATGTGGCAAGAGATTCGTGCCGGCGAATTTCCCGCCCACGCCTGTCTCCATGCGATTTGTCCAACCGCTTTCGACCCGTTGCAGGCGCCGGCCGGCAAGCATGCGGCGTCCGTCTACTTGCCGGTACCGTTTCAATTAAAGGGTAAACAGCCGCACGACTGGGTCAAACTTAAGGATAGTTTTCTCGATACGGTGCTCAAGACTTGGCGACGGTATGCGACCAACTTGACCGACGAAAACATTACGATGAAGGTCGCCATGGAGCCGTACTATATGTCCGGGCGCTGGCCCAACATGCGGCGCGGCTCGGTCTGGGTGGCGCGCAAGATCCCGACCCAAATGGGCGAGATGCGTCCAATCGAGCAAATCTCCGACTATCGCACGCCGATTCAAGGTCTGTATCAAGTCGGGGTTGCGATGCATCCGGCCGACGCCGTGATTGCCGGGTCGGGGTATAACTGTTGGAAGATTATGAAGCAGGATTTGAACCTTTAACGGATTGACAACGATTGGAACGGCTGGAACTTCTGGAACTATTGGAACTCCGACAGGTCGTGGCTTGTTCCAATCGTTCCAGTGGTTCCAAAGGTTCCATGTGACTCGGCCTAAATAGGTTATGGCAAAAATATTGGAATACGACGGCGTCGTCATCGGCGCCGGCCACAACGGCATGATCTGCGCCGGTTATTTAGCCAAGTGCGGCCAGAAGATAATGGTGGTCGAGAAGAACATGGAAGTGGGCGGCGGTCTCGATTCCCACGAGGACCGCAACTATGCCGGCTTCTGGCACAACATTCATTCCGTGTTTCACCGCGGCTTGATGATGCTACCCTGGTACAAGGATCTGGAGCTGGAGAACTTCGGCATTCATTATTACCGGCCCGATCCCGGCGTCGTGCATCACTTTCTCGACAAGACCTATCTAGGCTGGTTCAGCGATGTTAAAAAGACCGTCGAGACCATCGAGCGCTTTTCCAAGAAAGACGCAGCGGCGTTCATGGATATCTGGACGCGCTGGCAGCCGGTGGTGCAGAAGATCGTCTTCACCGAAACCTACGCCGTGCCGCTGCCGTTCGACGAAAAGAAGCCCCTGCTGGAAAAGACGCCCGAAGGGCGCGAATATCTGAAATATTTCGAGACCACCCCGGAAGAGTTCGTGCTTAAGCATTTTGAGCATCCGCGCGTGCGCGCTTTCATTGGCTTTCTCGGCGTGATGCGCGGCTACGAGTTGGACGCGCCGCAGACCGGTTATTTGATCCCGGCGATGATCGCGTGGGGCGTCAACCCGCAGCTTTGCCGCGGCACATCCCATGCGCTGGGCGACAACCTAGCGCATATGATGTCGCATAACGGCGTCGATTATATCGAAGCCAATGGCGTCGAGCGCATCTTAGTCGAGAAGGGGCAGGCGACTGCCGTTGTTTTGGAAGACGGCACGGTGATCAAGGCGCGCAAGTTCATCGCGTCGAATGTCAATCCGGTGGAGACTTTCATCAAGCTGGTCGGTCGGGAAAATTTGGAAAATAAGTTCGCGACACTTGCGGAAAACTTTCGCTTCTCCAAGACCACGCCGATCTTCGCGACCAATCTGGCTCTCAATGAACGGCCGAAGTACATCACTGAAGAAAAGCATCCCGAGGTCGCCGGGTCGTTCATGCACATCGTCGGCTTGGAAGAGTACGAAGACCTGCAGAATCTATTCGAAGACTGCCGCACCGGCC
>DASSGE010000417.1:0-3246 GCA_035693605.1 Binatia bacterium | reverse complement strand
AGCCAAGATCCTGACGTTGACTTTGACCGACCGGCTCGAACCGACCCTTTCGTATTCGCGCTCCTGCAACACGCGCAGCAGCTTGGCCTGCAGGTGCAAGGGTAGATCGCCGATTTCGTCGAGAAAAATAGTCCCGCCATTGGCCATCTCAAAGCGCCCTTGCCGCGACGCTATCGCTCCGGTGAAAGCGCCTTTTTCGTGGCCAAACAGCTCCGATTCGAGAAGTGCTTCAGGCAACGCCGCGCAATTGACCTTGACCAAAGGTCCACGCGATCTTGGGCTGCCGAAGTGAATCGCCTGGGCAATCAGTTCTTTGCCCGTGCCGCTCTCACCGCGGATCAACACCGTCGCTTCGCTCGGCGCTACCCGCCGCACCAATGAAAGTACGTCGAGCATCGGTCCGCTCTCGCCGATGATTCCTTCGATGCGATGGCGCTCCCCTAAAGCTTCGCGCAACTCGCGATTCTCGGTAAGAATTCGGTAGCGCTCGCTGACCAGTCGAATGCGATGCAACAGTTCTTCCAAGTTCAACGGTTTGGTCAGGTAGTCTATGGCACCTTGTTTGAGGGCGGCGACGGCCGCTTCGATGGTGCCGAAAGCGGTAATTAAAATGACTGGCGTTTCCGGATTGATGGCATGGACGGCTTGCATCAGCTCCAGTCCTGACATGTTAGTCATTTTCTGATCGCTCAGAATCAGATCGAACGCCTCCTGACGGAACAGTTCCAAGGCGTGCTCGGCATTTTCGGCGGCGATTACTTCAAAGTCCTGCTTGCGAAGAAAGCCGGAAATCATCTCGCGCTGCGCCGGTTCATCATCGACGACCAGAATGTGAAAACGATTGGGCATTTATATCTCCACGCCGTTGAGAGGCAAGGAAATCTCGAAACGGGATCCATGGCCCATTTTACTAAGAACGACAAGTGTACCGCCGTGCGCTTCGATAATCCTGCGCGAGATTGCCAGACCCAGCCCGGTGCCCTTCACCTTAGTCGTAAAGTACGGTTCAAAGATGCGCCGTTGATGTTCCGGCGCGATGCCGGTACCGGTGTCGCTCACCGCAATGAGGAAATGGTCTTTCAAAGCTTTCGCTTCGAGGGTCAAAGTCCCACCGTCGGGCATCGCTTGCAAGCCGTTAAGCATGAGGTTCAACAAGACTTGGGTCAGATGATCAGGATCCGCCTTGAGCGGCGGCAGATTCGGCGCCGTGATCACCTGAATATGCACGTTCGACTCGCTCGCGGAGCTTTCTTGCAACGCGGCTAGCTCTTTTAGGATTTCCGCCACCGGCAATGCCTCGGCTTTGATTTCAATAGGACGAGCCAGCGAGAGGAATTGCTCGACTATCGAGTTCAGGCGGTGCACTTCACCCATCATTAGCCCGGTAAGACGAGAGTAGCCCTCCAGATCCTCACTTGGCTGAAACTCCATTTTGAGACGCTGCAGGCCCATGGAAATGGCATTGAGCGGATTTCTCACCTCGTGGGCGACGGCCGCAGCCATGTTGCCCATCGCCGAAAGTCGTTCCCGGTGTAACACTTCGATTTCCAAAGCTTTGACCTCTTGTAGATGTAATTGTTGGTTATGAAAAATTGCCGCCATCCCGAAAATGCCAGCGGCGACAATCGCCACGCTTAATATAACGATCGCACGCAAGCTATTGTGCCAGGCGATCTCCATCGAACCGAGCGAGAGAGCGAACTTTAAGAACCCCAAATTAAATTCGTCCAGCGCAACGGGTTTGACGACCTCAAAATAGCGCTTTCCTCCGCCGCCCTCGACGATTTGACTCAACACCTGGCCGTCGACCTTCGCCCGCAGAACCAGCGGCTCCTTTTCCTGCTCTCCGATACGGCGCCGGTCGGTATGCGCGACAACTTTCAAATTGCCGTCGAGAAATGCGATGAATTCGCTGTCTGAATGACGGCCCAGGGTCTCGATTTGAGTTTGCACGCCAATCTCTTTTTCGAAGTTCAAGATATAGTCAGAGTTGGCGTGGACCGCAATGATCCCCGGAAAGCTGCGCGCACCGACAGCGACACCGAAGGCGCTGCCTTTCCAGAATTGTTTGTCTTTGATGCCTGGCGGCGGTTCAGCCGGCACCTCTCCGGTTTTCTCCGTGGGCAGACGCCAGCGCTTTCCCCACGCATATTGTATCGTCTGGCGGCGCTGTTGAAGGGTTTCCTCTTTCGCCTTTTTCTCCGCGATCGCTGTTGCCAGCGCGGTGAGTTCCCACGGCCGCCCCTGTTCATCGAGGAGATCTATTTTTTGCAAGCGATTCATCGCGCTGATTTCGTTAAGCAGTGACGGATCGGCATAACGAAATAGAAGCAGTTGGTCGATCAGCCGGGCATTATCGAGCAAACGCTGCCGTATCAAATCCTCCAACACAGCATTGCCGACGATAGCGTTTCTAACGCTCGCCTCCATGGCCTTGGCTAACGCCGTCCCCTTCTCCTCAGTCTGGCGCAAAAATTCTTGCTTGAGCCTCTGAGCTTCGAAATAGGTGTAAAGCGATGCGAGAACGAGAAGCAGCAAGCCGGAAGCGAGAAAATCGCGTGGTAAAAACACTTTTTTCATGGACGAGAGCATTATAGTCACCGTTTCTCGCCAATACGCAACGGCCCCAGGGACAGTTGGTCGCTGGGGCCGTTGCGTCAGTTAAAACTCTGGCAGTTCAGGTACCTGCCAAAGCTTGGATTTGACCGGTTATCTGCTCGCTACGTCGGCGCTGTTGATCAGCACTTCGACTCGACGGTCGCTCTGCCAGCAGGGCTCGGTGGGCTCACTGCACTTGGGCTGCGACTCACCGAACGCACCGCTCTTGATTCTGCTCGAGGACACTCCGGCGTTAACCAGAGCCTCGCTAATGGCGTTGACACGACGCTCGCTCAAACCTTGATTGAAAGCATCGGTGCCGCGCGGATCCGTGTGGCCGTCAATGCCGACTTGGGCCGCCGGATTCTGCTTCATGTAAGCTGCGATGTCGGAGACATGCTTAGTCTCGTTCGACCGAATGGCCGATTTGTCGAAATCGAACAGGAAGTCCCTGAACGAAGACCACTTCGCCTTAGTAGCTTGAGGCTGGGAGCTTACCGCGCCGACTGCTCCGGCCGGACCTTGGGGACCCATGGGACCGGTGGCTCCCATCGGCCCTGCTGGACCGGGTGACCCGGCGAAGCCGAAATCGCTGCAGAACTCGCTTACCGTGCCGAACTGATCGACGCAAAGATTGCGCGTTTCACC
>DASSGE010000416.1:0-10306 GCA_035693605.1 Binatia bacterium | reverse complement strand
TTGCACTGCGTTGGCGATCGCGGCCGCGGTCGGTACGTTGGGGATCTCCGCGATGGCTTTGCCTTGGTAGGGGATTGGACCCGCGGGGCTTTCCATCAATACGGTCGTTAATCTCGGCAGGTCGGCGATGTTGGCCATTTTGAACTCGCCGAGGTTGACGGTCGGCATTTTGCCGTCGATTAGCGAATTGTCCTCCATCAAGGCAAAGCCCAAGCCATTGATAATGCCGCCGTCGATCTGGCCGGTGTAGCTCAGGTGGTTTAACACGGTGCCGGAATCGTGGACGGTAGTTAGTTTGGTAACTTTCACCTGCCCGGTGAGGGGATCGACTGTGACCTCGGCTACTTGCACGGCGAACGAGGTGATCGGCGCGCGCGCCGGCTCGTAGATGCTCAAGTGCGTTAACGTTCCGCCATTTTGTGCGACTGCGAGGCGGATCATCTCGGTGCATGTCATTGGCTTTTGCCCCGGAACATTGAAACGTCCATTCGACTCGTCGATCGCGTCACGAGCGCAGCCAAACTTTTGCGCTACCAATGCCAGCAATTTCTCTTTCAGTTCGGTGACCGCTTGGTAGGCGGCGGTGCCAACGCTGTTGGTAGATTTGCTGCCGCCGGTTCCGGAATCATAGGGAGAATTGTCTGTGTCGCTAACGCGGACACTGACGCGCTCGCGCGGCAGATCGAGAACTTCGCTGACGATCTGCTGGCAGACCGTATGGATCCCGGGGCCGACATCCGGCACTCCCAGATTGATGCTGACACTGCCGTCCGCTTCAACTGAGATTGCCGCACCGGATTTGCCGGCGCCGGATGGGCGCTCGTAGACGGCCAATCCGCGGCCGACATTCTTGGCTTTAGGTTTGTTAAAACCCGAGACTTCTAAAGCTTTGGTCAAAATTTCTTTGACAACGATGCCTTGAAGCTTCTGCCCAAAAGGCGTCGGGTCGCCAGCGTTGAGCAGATTGTTCATGCGAAACTTTATCGGGTCGAGTCCGAGTTCCCGGGCGATGATATCGATCTGCGACTCGACCGCGAACGTCGTTTGTGGACTCCCTGGCGTTCGTGTTTGGGTGCACGGCACTTGATTGGTGTACGCGCACAAGGTTTCCACCTGGATCGCTGGAAAGCGATAATAGCTCGCCGCCCGTCGCGGTCCCTGAACGGTGACTTCGGCATTGGCTTTGAGCGCCGCGTAACCGCCGCCGCTAAAAATCGCCTTGATGGCCATGGCGCAAATCTTGTTATCACTATCGACGCCGGTGCGCAGCATGATCACCGCCGGGTGGCGGTGCGAGATCGCGGTAACTTCTTCGGTGTATTCCAACACCATGCGCACGGCTTTGCCGGTCTGCTTGGCGAGAAAGTAGCAGATCGGCGCTTCCGCGACTGAAGTCTTGCCGCCGAAATCTCCGCCAACGGGCAGGATGTGTACTTTGACTTTCGCTTCCTCGACGCCAACGTCGCGGGCAAACCGGGTACGTAACGAAAACGGCGCTTTGTTCGATGCCCAGATCTCGACTTGACCGTCATTATGGATTTGCACGGTACAGGCATGCGGCTCGAGGTATCCATGAAATCCCAAGGGCGTGCGAAAGCTATGCTCGAAAATCCGCGCTGCTTTTTTGAATCCGCCATCGACATCACCATTGGACCATTTGCCGTAAGATTGCACGTTGGGCAGGTCGATGTCTCGCTCCGGGGCATTCTTGTATGCCGTTGGGTCGTCATGCAGTACCGGTGCGCCGACCGTCGTCGCTGCCACCGGGTCGGTGACAAAGGGTAATCCTTCGTAGTGCACATCGATGAGATTCAAAGCTTCTTCGGCGATCTCGTCGGTATCAGCGGCAACCGCTGCTACCGGTTCACCGGCATAACGCACCTTGTCCTGGGCCAACAGCGGCATATCTTTCATGCGTAAACCGACCATCACGCCCGTAACATCGGCGCCGGTAATGATGCCGCGAACTCCCGGCAACTTGGCGGCTTTAGAAGTGTCGATGCTGACGATACGCGCATGCGGGAGCGAGGAGCGCAGGACCTTCGCAGCCAATGCTTGCGGGAATTTCAAATCTGCCGCATAGCGCATGTTACCCGATACTTTGTCCGCTCCTTCGATGCGGGGAACTGCTCTGTTAACGCTCTTATAGGCCATTATTTCTCCGTACGGTGATGGTTTGTTTTGTCGCGATCGAGGCTACTCGACGTGTCGCTATCCTCGGTAAAAGATAAAGCCAAGAACGGCAGCGCTGATCACCAGGATCTTGGTGATCAGTGGACTATTGTCTCCGATCGTAGGCACCAAAAGAATTGCCGCTCCAAATCCAAAAATGATCGAAAATCCAACCCGAGTCGCTTGGCTTCGCTCAGCTTTGCACCTTTGAAAGGCACAACATAGTCATCTTTTTCTTTTTCACTCACTGTGGCGGCCTAGATTTTAACTTTGGTAAAAACCTTCAAAGGGTTTTTCTGGAATATTTTCAGCTTGTCCTCCGCGCTCAAGAAACCCAGGCTGTCTATCACTGGAATCATATCAACGGAAGGTTTGCCGGTGTCTTTGCGGACGGCGCCGCCGGAGCCGGGGGATTCGGTGCCGAACAGAACCTGATCGACGCCGCGCTGTTTGATAGCGGCTTCCAAGTAGTTCACGTCATAGACGCACGAATCAAAGAACAGGTTCTGGCTGAAATCGCCCTGGCCGACATGGTGATCGTTGGGGATGAAGCGGTTTAGGCCGCCGCCGCAGTGGCAGATGACGATTTTCAGTCTCGGGAAGGTCTGAAAAATCTTGCTGTGAGTGTAGAGCTGCATGGCGACGAACTCTTCGAGATAGTTGTTCATCTGATAATTTGCCGGGATGATCTCCAAGCGCCGGTCATAGGTGGTCGAGGGATGCACCATCAGTGGCACGTCGAGTTGAACGGCTTTCTCGTAGAGCGGGTGCCAGTATTCTTCATGGACTCCGGGTGTCTGTTTGTCGCCAGCAGGATCGGGATTCAAATAAGCGCCGACGAAATCGAGTTCTTTAATGCAGCGTTCGAACTCAGGCAGACAGAAGCGGGTGTCCCGGTCGCGCGACTGCGGTAGCTGGGCCATGCCGCGGAAGCGGTCCGGATGCAATTTAACAATACGGGCAATTACATTGTTGGTCGTGAAGGCCCAGAACTCTTGCAGGAACGGCCGCATCCAGTGCCACATGGCGATGGGGCGGGGACCGATCAGTTGAACATCGATGCCGCGGTCATCCATGAACTTAAGATGGCGCTGCTGGGCGGCTTCGAGCTGCTCGTCGCTCATATCGAGTTTGCGGTTTGGTGTATTCTGCGAGACGGTTTCCGCCAGGAACTGGCGAAATACTGCGGGCGTGGTCATGTGGCCGTGAACATCGACGGTGGTTTGATTGTTGTACATAAATTCTCCTCGTTCTGGTTCTATACGCTATGAGTACTTAAGCGGCCTCACTCTGATCGTCATGCCGGTGAAAACCGCCATCCATCTTTGTTTTCGCTTCAGTTTGTGTCCTGGATTCCGGCCTTCGCCGGAATGACGGAAGGAGATCGCTGTTAGTCTTCCTCCGGCGCCGGCACCTGGTGCTTCAAATAGATCTCTTTCCTTTGCTTCGCTGACTCGATTATCGCCAAGCAAACTTCCAATGTCGCCATGCCCCAGGGGCCGGTGTGGCGGATCGGTTTGTCGAGGATTACCGCGTTATAAAGTTCCATGAGTTCGCCGCGGCGCGATGGTCCGCCGCCGCCAATGAGCGGCACATCCTTTGTGCCTTCGTCGCTGTGCACAAACAGGCCGTGTTGCGATTGGCGAATATCGCCTTTCTCGCAGGTCGCGACCAGGATACCCAAATCGTTGGGCAGCCAAGGCTTGGCTTTGCTGCGGTCGCGAATTTCTCGTTCGTTGGCGCCACCGATGCGCATGGCGTCCTTATCGGCGTTTTCGTCGCGCGTGCCGTCGAGGAGCGATTTGCGCACCGCGGCCCGCTCCGCTTCCGAGTAGCGGCTGTTCTGGCCACCCCAAGGGACTAGTTCGGACGCCAGGAAATAGCCGTAGCCGTTGTGCATTAGTGTCGCCGGTGTGCCGTCTTCAAACTCCATGAACGCGGAGTAATAACCCGGGATCGGCCGGCCGCTAAACCATTGTCCGATGGAACCGCGCACGCTGCGCACTAAGCCGCCGCCGAGCAAGCGCAAGGTGTCGATCTGGTGCGGACCCTGACGGTAGGGCACGCCGCCGCCTTGATTAATGTCGAGTTCGTCAGCGGTGCGCGGCCGCAGCATCCAGTCGGTGTAGGCCCAGACATGGAGGGCGCATAGTCGGCCGAGCTCGCCGGAGCGGATGATCTTGCGCATGGTGCGAATATGCGGCCCGAAGCTTTGGGTGTGGCCGCAGAGTAATTTAATCTTGTTCTTGATCGTCGCCTCGATCATGTTCTCGGCTTCTGCCAGCGAGATCGCCATCGGCTTCTCAACCACGACATGTTTGCCGGCGTTGGCTGCAATGATCGTATGAGCGGCGTGAAACCGGTTCGGCGTCGAGATCCAGACCGCTTCGACGTTGGGATCAGCGCATAATTTTTCGACACTGTCGTAAGTCTTGGCGCCATAGCGCTCGCGGAAGGTTTCCAGTACCCGTGGATTGACGTCCGCAGCGGCGGCGAGTTCGAATTCGGGGATCTGTTCCATGGCCGGTAAAATTTCCGAAGCGCCGACGCCGATACCAACGATGCCGAGCTTTAGTTTTCTAGGTGGACTTTGGTTCGCCATAATCATTCGTTCTCTCAGCTGTAATAATCCATCTTTGTTAGCAGGAGCGGCAACCTGCCGCAAGCAAAGAAGGCGCAGCCTCGTGATTTGACTGCTCACGTTACTTTATAAAACCCGGCACAGTTGTCCCAAAGTATTTTGCGCTTGTCTTCATCGGTGATTGTCAAATCAAGAAAACTATTGACGGCATTGGGATACTTCGAGTCGCCATGAGGATAATCGGTGGAGAAAACCAGCCGGTCGGTGCCGATATAGTCGATGACATATTTTACGCCGGCCTCGTCCGGTTCGACCGAGACAAACACCTGCTGTTTGAAATAATCGCTCGGTTTCATGGTCAAGTCCTTGCCCCAAATATCGCCTTCACGCTCCCAGCCTTCGTCTAAGCGCCACAATAGCCACGGTAGCCAGGTGCAATTGGCTTCGAGGAAGGCGACACGCAGCTTGGGATGTCGGGCGAGCACGCCGCCGGAGCAGACGGCCACCAGGCCGAGCATCTGTTCCATCGGTTGGGCGACCGCCCGGCGCAGCATGAAATTGGGCTCGAACCAATCGCCGGTTTGGCGCGCCGCAGAGGATGACGATTCATGAAAGCCGACCGGTACCGCGAGATCTTCTAGAGCGCTCCACAGAGGTTCGTAATAATCCTCATGCCAATTCCGGTCATTCATGATATTCGAGCGCAAAAACACGGCGCGAAATCCAAGCTCTTCGACGCAGCGCCGAGCTTCATTGACCGCGTCATCGATGGCGAACGTCGACAGCATGCCCGCGCCGAGCAGCCGGCTGGGATTTTTCGCGCAAAAATCGTAGAGCCAATTGTTGTAAGCCCTGGCCAATGCGCCGGCAAAGTTGGGCTCCATATGCGGCTCGCTCAGGACATTCAGCCCGCGGGTCGGATAGAGCACGGCAACATCTATGCCTTCGATATCCATGGCTTCAAGCTGGACTTCGGCGCTCCAGCCACGCTCAGAAGGATCGCGATAGGTGCTTTGGTTTTTCGTGAAATTATGACCGGGATTGATCACGGTCCGTTCGCTATGGCGCGACGGCAGACCCCAGAGACGACCATCGGGGTGCACCATGCGCAGGTCACGAACGTTTTCGCTCGTGACGCCGCGGGGAGCATCGGCTTTGAATTTCCCGTCGATGTAGCGTTGCCACAGATCCACCGGCTCCATCAGATGCATATCGCTATCCAAGACGTTCATCCCGCTCTTGGTCATCGCCGACCTCCTTGATAAAGATGATGATCGTTACAACAGCGCTCGCATTTATGTCAACGTGTCTGTAGATTGTTCTCGGCTGGGAGGATCTATGCGAATTTACAGGTATGCCGCGAGTTGCATCGTTGCTTTGAGTTTGTTGACCGTGACTCCAACGTTTAGTCAAGCGCCGGCAAAACCGACGGGAAAATTTATTACGGTCTACAAGACGCCGACCTGAGAGTGCTGCGATGGCTGGGTCGTGCACCTGGAAAAAAATGGATTCAAGGTCGATAAGAAAGTCTTATTTGGAAATTCATTCACGGATTACAAACGGAAACGTGGGGTACCGGAACATTTGTTTGCCTGCCATACAGCTATAATTGACGGATACGTCATCGAAGGCCATGTGCCGGCTGATGTCATCGATAAATTGCTCAAGGAAAAACCACAGGTTGTCGGTCTCGCAGTTCCTGGCATGCCGGCCGGCTCACCGGGTATGGAGGGCGGCAAGCCGGAACCCTATAACGTGCTGACGTTCGACAAGAATGGTAAGACCACGGTGTATGCGAAGCGGTAACGAAGGTACCGCGAGATGGAGCATTGACGCGTTGTAATGTAAGGCATCGGAAATGGTTTGGAGTAAACCGGCGACCTCTCGGCGTTCCGGCATTCAATAAAATGCTTGCCGAAGGTCCGCACCGTCTCAGATTATGTCAGCTTCGATGGGAAGAGATTACGGCTCACCGCAAAACCTGACGGTGTTGTCGTACAAGATCTGCCGTTTCTGCGCGTCGGTTAGATCGTTACGTTCCAAAATTTCGCTGGCGGCGTTATCCCGCCCTTCGCCATGCGGGTAGTCCGATGAGAACAGGATATGCTCGGCGCCAACCAGCGCGATCTCTTGCTGCAGCAACGGATCGTCTGCTTCGGGCGCGATAAAGAAGCGGCCGGATTTTAAATATTCTTCGATGGCCTTTTCCGGCAGCCGGCCCATGGCCTGAACAGTGGAATCCCTGCGGTAGCTCGGCAGATAGTGCGCTAACCGGCCGACGACGTAGAACAACCACTCGGCGCCAAACTCTAAGAACGCAACTTTTAGATTCTGATAGCGGTCGAGCATGCCCTGAGCGACCATAGCGACAAAGCCCAATTGTGCCGGCATGCCCATGGCGATGACATGAGCTTCCAATCTGGATTCAACCAATTGATCGAAGGGCGGATAGCTGCGACCCATGTGCACGCAGAGCGGCAGGCCGGTGCGGGCGAACTCGTCCCAAATCGGCGTGAAACTGTTATGCGACAGCAGCCGCTCGCCGGCGGTACCGAAGACCACCGCTGCGCTGGCGCCGAGCTCGTGCATTTCACGCTGCGCTTTAATGGCTTCATCGGTATCGCGCAGGGGCAAAAGCCCCGCCCATTTCAAACGCTTTGAGTTGGCTTTACATTGGCGCCCGGCATAACGGTTGTAGGCGCGGAACATCGCCGCTTCGAAAAACGGATCGCTGCCCATACAGGCATAAAGGCTCGACGGGAACAGCAGCTGGGCGTCAATACCGAGCACATCGAGATCGCGCAGTCGCTTGTCGGGCTGGGACAAATCCAGGGAACCCAGCGTCGCTGGCGCGGCGCCGAACTCCGGCATGACCGTGGCCGGTGTATTGGCCCCCTGGGCGCCGGGACCATAGGCATGCGGCTCCATCCGTCCTTCGATGAGCCAGCCGGTGCGGCGTATTCCAGCACCCGCGGTATCGGCAATCTCTAACGGCCTAGGCCGGCGCGCCGCGTATTCCTTGGGTAAGTCTTGCCACATATGCGGGCCCATCATGACATGGGCATCGGCATCAAAGATCTTGTAGCCGTTGATCATGGCAGATCTCCAGGCTTGAGTGCATAGTCATGTTAACCACAGGAAAATAGACCGGTTGTCGCAAACCAAGCGGGTGTTCAGGCCAACTCTTTTTTCCATTTGTCGGTGATTTTTTGCTTGAGTTCAGGACTCAAAGCGTTGACCGGTGGAAAGCGGTCGCGCCACGCGTACGGGCGGCAGGCGTTGATTACCGCACGGCTGTTGACGAAGTTGCCGGCATCGCGCTGGTCGGGATGCATTGCCGGATCGAGCGGTGTGCTCCAGCAACCATCGATGATACTGATGGCAGTCTTGGGGTCGCAGCGCGTCGACACCGCCCAGATGACATCTTTCATATCGGATGGATCGATGTCGTCATCGACGACAATGACGAAGCGGCCATGATAGTTGCCGCCGCGTGAAGCTAGCGCCGCCAGACCGGCCTGTTGCGCGTGACCGTGATAGCGCTGCTTTACTGAAACGATGATAAACGGCGCTCCGCCGGCGGCTGCTGAGCTGCCGATGGCGCACCAGACGCCTTTGATGTCCGGCACATCGGCTTTCTCCAAATAATTCCAGATCGCCGCCGCGCCGATCGGCACGCCAAAGGTGACGAACGGCGGTTTCAATGGCGGCGCGCCGCACAGAATTGGATCGTTGCGGTAATAAACCCGTTTGACGCGGATCACCGGCTCTTTGGCCGCGCCGTGGGCATAGTAGCCCGGCCACTCGCCGAACGGTCCTTCCATCTGCATCTGTTCTTGCGGCGGCGGCACTTCGCCTTCGATGGCGATCTCGGCGTGGGCGGGTATCGGCAAACCGGTGAACTCGCCGCGAATCACATCGATGGGCGCGCCGCGCAATCCACCATAATAGTCGAACTCGGACAAGCCGTACGGCATCGATTGACCGGCGACGAGAAACAACAGCGGATCCTGGCCGAAGGTGACCACCACCGGGCAGCTCTTGCCTTTCTCCCAGTATTTCTCGCGCATGATGCGCGCATGGTGGCCGGGGGAAACATAGAGGCCCAATGTATTCTTGTCGTGGATCTGGACCCGATAGATGCCGACGTTGACCCAACCGCCTTCTTCGGGCTCGCCGGTAATGACGCAATCGGCGGTGCCGATGTAGCGACCACCGTCCAGTTCATGCCAATGCGGCGTCGGGAAAATCGTCATGTCGACATCGGCGCCGGACTTGACGTTCTCCAGGATCGGGCCATGGGCGACCACCCGCGGCGGAACCGGTTTGACGCCCTTGAGCAACTCTTTCCATTTGGCGATCAGTTCGATCGGCCTGGCATCGGGCGGCATACCGACGGTCAAACTCGAGCGCGACGGCGTGTTGATCAGATTCGACGCAATACGAAAGTTTGGCGCATAGCCGGGGACTTGATCGAAGAGCACGAGCGGTGAAGGTTCTTTGAAAGCGAACAGCTCGGTCAGCGCGCCGATCTCCAGATCACAATGGGCGCCGTGAATATCCTTCACCTCGCCAAGCTTGCGCGCGGCGTCGATAAACTCCCGTAGATCGTTGATCGGCATGGTCCTGCTTTCTTGGGAAACGCTGATTCACCACGAAAAACACGAACCACACGAATGTAGTTCGTAATTTTCGTGTTTTTCGTGGTCAATTAAAAGTGCCCTAGCTCGTGCGCGTGCTTGTAGATGCCGTCGTGAAACATGGCGACGCATTCGGCATTGGTGAGGCAGCAGTACTCCGGTCCCCAGCCCGGGCGATACCAAGTGTTGCCGTCCTGCAACAGTCGTTCAAAGATCTGCCGTGCCACTTCGCCATGAGCCATAAGGCCATCCAGATGCTCGTGCAGGTCGGCTTCCTCGTGGACTGCGAAATAATGCAGGTCGGCTTCCTTGACGCGGTATTTGCCGAGCAGCGCTTCACGCCAGCGCTTGGCCCAATGGCCAAACATCTCTTCATTCAACGAGCGCGCCCACCATTCGATCATGCTGCCTTCGTAGACCAAACCGCGGGCGAATTCGGTCAAGGCACGACATTCAGCGTAAACCTGGCAGTTGATCATTTCATCGAGAGACACGCCGAATTGCTCGCCCTGTTTGATCAGCACTTCGATATGGCCGGGAATTTTTGGGTTGACCAGCTCATCGCTGATCTTGCCGACATAGGGCGCCAAGAGATCGCGATGGCGCGCGAAGATACCCTGGTGGCGCTGGTAAATAATCAGGTGAAAATTGTTCACCTCCACCGGATAGCTGTACCAGTTGCGCCAGAAGAGCTTCAGGGTCTCGAAGGGCAGTTTGCCGGCTTCAAGATCGCGCATGAACGCGCCGCCGAAAATCTTCTTGTCCCACAGCGCGTACATGCGCTGTTTGATGGCATCGGTAAAAGCTTTCGCTTCGCTTGGCGACAGCCTTTTGCCGATTTCCAATATTAGAGCTTGCTGTTCCATGAAATCTATTCGTTGGTTATTGACCTTGGAGACCTCAATCCCCTTTA
>DASSGE010000415.1:0-11016 GCA_035693605.1 Binatia bacterium | reverse complement strand
CTGCGAAGGGTTGTGCGGTTTCTTCGGCGATCCACTTTTTGATTCGATCCGCGGTGCCCACCGGCACCGTGCTTTTGGTCACAATGATCTTAAACGAGTCAAGCGCCTTTGCGATGCTCTTGGCAGTCGCCTTGACGAATTCTAGATTGGCGTGGCCGTTTGGTCCCTGCGGCGTGCCGACGGCGATGAAGATAACGTCCGATTTTTTTACCGCGCTGGAAAGATCGGTAGTGAAACTCAAGCGCTGATCCTCGGCATTGCGCCGCACCATCTCTTCCAAACCCGGCTCGTAGATCGGCACCTTGCCGCTGTTGAGCATCTCGATTTTCTGCGCGTCGATATCGACGCAGATAACATCGTTACCGGTTTCGGACAGACAAGTTCCCGCCACCAAACCAACATAGCCGGTGCCTACGACAGCCAACTTCATACTCCAGCGCCTCCCTGTAGAACTTCGCCGACCACGTATACCGGCCGCTCCTGCGATTCGTGATACGTGCGCGCCAACATTTCACCCAACAGTCCCATGGTGACAAACTGAAAGCCGATGAAAATTAGTAGAATCGCCAGCAACAACAACGGCCGGCCGCCGATATCTTGATCATAAAAAATCTTCTGCACGGTCAGATAAAGTCCAAGAACAAAACCGAGCAATCCGCTACCCAGACCAATGGGACCAAACACATGGGATGGCCGGGTCGAATAGCTGCTAAGAAATTTAACCGTGAGCAGGTCCAAGACCACACGTAAGGTCCGGGTGATACCGTATTTCGATGTGCCGCGCAGGCGCGGCCGATGGTTGACTTTCAATTCGGCGATACGCGCGCCGCGCTCGTAGGCAATGGCCGGAATAAAGCGGTGCATCTCGCCGTAGAGGCGCAAATTTTTCGCGACATCCTGGCGCATCGCCTTCAACGTGCAACCGTAATCATGCAGCTTGACATGGGTGGTAAAGGAAATCAGCCGATTGGCAATCATCGATGGCAACCGCCGGTTAACGAACGGATCTCGACGATTGTAGCGCCAGCCCGCCACCAGATCGTTGCCTTCATCGAGCTTGCGTAGTAGCGCCGGAATATCGGCGGGATCATTTTGCCCATCGCCATCCATAAGAATTACCACGGCGCCCCGCGCGTGAGCTAGCCCGGCGGCAAGTGCCGCAGTCTGGCCGAAGTTGCGTCTGAGACGAACGACCTGCAGTCGGGCCATGCGCGCGTGAATCGCTCTTAGTTTAGCGAAGGTGGCATCTTTACTGCCATCGTCGACGACGATAATTTCATAGTTTCGCCCGAGCGCGGCCAAAGCCGCTTCAATTTCGATGATCAGCGGTTCGACATTCTCTTCCTCGTTATAGACGGGAATGACGACAGAGAGATCCATCGGCTCAGGAATGAAAATCGGTCAGCTCGATGAACCGTTGGTAGCGCTCTTCGATTTCAGGCAGGGACACATCGGTGAGCCGTTTAACGCCAAAATCCTCGACAGTGAATGACGCGACCACCGAGCCGTAGACGATGGCTCGGCGTAAGCTGCCCCGGCTGACATCCCGGGAACGGGCCAGCTGGCCCATCAGGCCGCCGGCAAATGAGTCGCCGGCACCGGTCGGATCGAAAACTTCTTCGAGCGGATAGGCTGGTGTGGCGAAAACCGTCGAATCGGAAAACTGCAAAACTCCGTATTCGCCACGCTTAATCAAAACCATCTTCGGTCCCATGCGTAGTATGGCCCGCGCGGCTTTGACGATATTGTCGTAGCCGCTCAGCAGGCGTGCTTCGGAATCGTTCAGCACCAACATCTCAATACGCTGCAACACTTTTTTGAGCGCTTCGTTGCTCTCACGGATCCAATAGTCCATGGTGTCGCACACCAAGAGTTTTACATGGCGGATCTGCTCGACCACCTCCATCTGTATCACCGGATCGATGTTACCGAGAAAGACATATTCGGCGTTGCGATAGCTTTCCGGAAGGACGGGCTTAAAACCGGCCAACACGTTGAGATGCAATTCGATGGTGTCGCGCTGATTGATATCTTCATGATAACGGCCGCGCCAATGGAAGGTATCGCCTTTCTCGCGAGTGATACCCTCGATATCGATGCCGCGCTGTGTAAACAAATCGAGGTGGTCCTGGGGAAAGTCTTGACCGATCACGCCGACGACCCGGACCGGGGCGAAGTAGCTCGCCCCCAAGGCAAAATAGGAGGCCGAGCCGCCGAGGATCCTCTCGGCGGATCCCGATGGCGTCTCAATCGAATCGAAAGCAACCGTGCCGACAACCAGTACGCTCATAGATATTTTCCTATTATGGGCTTTAACTCTTGCCGAAGTTTCCGTGGAATCAAGCGGCGGTCGGTTATGATAGCATCCTTTAACGCGCTCGCACAGCTGCAGGTGCGCTGCTCGGTTAAAACAGCAACCGCTGCGCCGATGGTGCGCTTCGCCAACTTCACGTTGTTCTGCAAAACCGCCAGGACTTGATCGATTTCAACGTCACCGGCGTGTTCATTCCAGCAATCGTAGTCGGTCGCCAGAGCCAAAGTAGCGAAACATATCTCCGCCTCGCGCGCGAGTTTTGCCTCTTGCAAATTGGTCATACCAATGACATGGGCACCCCAACTGCGATACAGATGCGACTCGGCACGGGTCGAAAACTGCGGTCCTTCCATGCACAGATAGGTGCCGCCGCGATGCACCGTTGCCCCACACTGGCGCGCACATTGTTCCAAAACTCCAGAAAGATGGTTGCAAAACGGATCGGCCAAGCTGACATGGGCCACCAACCCTGCCCCAAAAAATGTGCTCGGGCGCTGGCTTGTGCGATCGATAAACTGATCCGGCACCACAATATGACCGGGGGCGACTTCTGCGCGCAGACTGCCGACCGCGCTGATCGAAATAATCCGTTCGACACCTAATTTCTTCAGGGCGAAAATATTGGCGCGGAAATTAACTTCCGTAGGCAACCAACGGTGCCCTTTACCGTGGCGCGGTAAAAACACCAACTCGCTATCGCCGAGCTGGCCGCGCACAAGTTTATCGGAAGGCTTGCCGAAAGGCGTAGAGACCGCCACTTCACGCACCGCTTTGAGTCCATCCATTTGGTAGAGACCGCTGCCGCCGATGACGCCGATAATTGGATGACCCATAAAGTTTAGTTCGCTGCCATGCGCACGTCGACAATGGCGGATTGCTTATTCGCCTGCCCTTGAAGTTGACCGCAAGCGGCGGCGATATCGTCGCCGCGCGGCCGGCGCACGTTAACTTGTATCTTGTGATCGAACAGCACCTGCTGAAAGCGCTTCACCGCGTCATCGGCGGGCCGGTGAAATTCGCTGCCAGGATGGGGGTTAAACGGAATCAGGTTTACTTTGCTCGGCACCGCGCGTAAGACCTGGCATAAAGCTCTGGCATCCGCGACCGAATCGTTTATGCCGCCGAGCAGGACGTATTCGAAGGTAATGCGTTTGCGCCGCGGCAGCGGCAACGTGCGGCAACAATCGATTAATTGCTGCAAAGAGTATTTGCGATTGACTGGCATCAAGCGGCCGCGCAGTTCCTCGGTGGCGGCGTGCAGCGAAATCGCCAACGTGACGTTGGTCTGCTCCATCAATTTTTGAATCTGCGGTACCAAACCGACGCTGGATAAAGTAATTTTCCGCGGCGAAATTTCCAATCCCCAGACTGGATCGATCATGATCTCGAGGGCGCGCAGCGTCTGCTCGTAGTTCGCCAGGGGTTCGCCCATGCCCATCAGAACGACATTGGTGATGCGCCGGTCATCAGCGAGCATGCGGTTGGCTTCGAGAATCTGCTCAACAATTTCGCCACAGGTAAGGTTGCGTTTAAAGCCCAAAAGCCCGGTGGCACAGAAGGCGCAGCCGTAAGCGCAGCCCACTTGCGTCGAGATACAAATAGTCAGTCGATTGTTTTCGGGAATTAAGACGCTCTCGATGCTCTTACCGTCGGCCAAGCCGAATAGATATTTTACCGTGCCATCCCCCGATTGATGACGCTGCTCGATCGTCAACCGGCCGATTGTGAATGACTGGGCTAATTGCTCGCGCAATGGTGCCGGCAGGTTGGTCATGGTGGCGAACTCTGTGGCATGCTCGCGAAACAACCACTGCCAAATCTGTTTCGCGCGATAGGCGGGCTGCTTGGCTGCGGCGAGATATGCGGCAAATTCGCCGAAGCTCAAGTCTTTAATATTGGGCTTGCCCTCTGCCTTCACATTACCCCACCCGACACGGCAGCAAGCTAATAAATTTCTTCGGGTTTGAAGTAGAAAGCAATTTCCGTGGCGGCCGTGTCCGGCGCATCGGAACCGTGCACGGCGTTCTTTTCGATGTCCTCGCCGAACTCCTGGCGAATCGTACCGGCAGCGGCTTTCGCCGGATCGGTCGCGCCCATCACTTCGCGATTCTTGGCAATTGCATTGTCACCTTCGAGTACCGAAACGAAAATCGGTCCCGAAGACATATAATCGCACAAGCCCTGAAAAAACGGCCGGGCCTTGTGCACGGCGTAAAACGATTGGGCTTGCCCAGGCGTGAGCCGGATTAATTTTCCGGCGGCGATTCTCAGTCCGGCGGCTTCAAATTTCCCGAGAATTGCACCGATCAGATTGCGCGCCACCGCATCGGGTTTGATAATCGATAAGGTTCTTTCCATAGCCATATTACTTTCCTAACGCCTCCTGCATTGAGCGGCCAATATCCGCTGGCGACGACGCCATGCGGATTCCCGCGTGTTTCATCGCTGTAATTTTGTCGCTGGCCGTGCCTTTACCGCCGGAGATGATCGCGCCGGCGTGTCCCATGCGCTTTCCCGAGGGCGCCGTCTGGCCGGCGATAAATCCAGCCATGGGTTTTTTCATATGGGTCTTGATCCACGCCGCCGCTTCCTCTTCGGAGCTGCCGCCGATTTCGCCGATCATCACCACCGCTTCGGTGGCTGGATCGTCATTGAATAATTTCACGACATCGAGAAAGTCGAAACCGTGCACTGGATCGCCACCGATGCCAACACAGGTCGACTGGCCCATGCCCAATCGGGTCAACTGATCGACGGCCTCATAGGTCAACGTACCGCTGCGGGAAACGACGCCGATGCTTCCGGGGCGATGAATATGGCCCGGCATGATGCCGATCTTACACTCGCCCGGGGTGATCGTGCCGGGACAATTCGGGCCTAACAGCTGAGAGCTCCGTCCGGCAAGAAACCGTTTCACTTTAATCATATCACGCACCGGCACACCCTCGGTGATACAAATAATCAACGGGATATCGGCATCGGCAGCTTCGAGAATGGCATCCGCCGCGAACGGCGGCGGCACGTAGATCACGGTTGCGTTGGCGCCGGTTTCCCGCACCGCTCTCTCGACGGTATCGAAGATCGGAATCCCCTCATACGCGGTGCCGCCTTTGCCGGGCGTCACGCCAGCGACCATTTGCGTGCCGTACTCTTTGCACGCTTTAGTATGAAACTGCCCGGTGGCACCCGTAATACCTTGGGTCAGAACCCGTGTGTGCTTATTTACGAGAATAGCCATAATTAATTTTTGAAGTCCCCTGCGCGGCGGATGGCGAATTTTGGATACAACGGACTAGAAGAGCGCTATCCGATTAATCCGTTACTTGATGGCATCGCCAAAACTATTGCACCGCCTTGACGATTTTTTCGGCTGCCTCGGCCATCGTCTCAGCGGTAATAATGGTCAGACCCGAATCGGCAAGAATTTTTCGTCCCTGTTCGACATTGGTACCTTGCATGCGCACCACCAGCGGCACTTTGATGCTCAACTCCCTGGCGGCATCGACTACCCCCTGCGCCAATATATCGCAGCGCATAATACCGCCGAAAATGTTGATCAGCACGCCTTTGACCCGGTCGTCGGCGAGCAAGATGCGAAAGGCGTTGGCAACTTTCGCTTTATCCGCGCCGCCACCGACGTCGAGAAAGTTCGCCGGCTCACCGCCATAAAACTTGATAATATCCATCGTCGCCATCGCCAAGCCGGCGCCGTTTACCATACACGCAATATTACCATCGAGAGAGATATACGAAAGATCGAATTTGCTTGCCTCGACTTCGCGCGGATCCTCTTCGTCGGTATCGCGCAAAGCGACAATATCTTTTTGGCGAAAAAAGGCATTGCTGTCGAAATTCATCTTGGCGTCGAGAGCCAGCACCTGGCCTTCTTTGGTCAGGATAAGCGGATTGATCTCGGCCAATGCCGCGTCGCATTCGTCAAATGCGCGGTATAGCCCCTGCATGACGGCGACAAACTTGCCGACAAGTTGCGCCGGAATCTCCAAAGCAAAAGCGACCCGCCGGCATTGAAATGCCGTCAAGCCGATCACGGGGTCGATGGTTTCTTTAAGAATTCGTTCCGGATGTTTTTCGGCGACTTCTTCGATCTCAACACCGCCTTCCGAAGAGCAGATCACGGTGACCCGCGATTGCGCCCGATCAAGCACCATAGCGAGGTAAAGTTCGCGCGCAATATTGAGTCCCTGCTCGACCAGAACGCGCCGCACGCGTCGCCCCTCGGGGCCAGTCTGATGGGTCACCAGGTTCTTGCCGAGCATATCCGCGGCCTTGGCAGCCGCTTCGTCGGGCGACTTGACGACCTTGACGCCGCCGCCCTTGCCACGGCCGCCGGCATGAATTTGCGCCTTGACGACACAAACCTCACCGCCAAGCTCCTGAGCAGCTTTCCTAGCTTCATCGGCAGTAGCCGCGAGGATGCCCCGCGGAACGGCGACACCGAAGCGCTTGAGTATTTCCTTAGCCTGGAATTCGTGAATGTTCATGCGCTCACACGCTCGATAAAATGAGACCCCAAGACCGACAATCCGGCCTCAGGGTCTCCTCGGATCGGTTTATTATAATTACGCCGCGCTCAACACGCGGTCCATCGCCTGGACGATATCCTTGACATGATTGAGCGATTCGTCAAACGCCTTTTTGTCCGAAGCGCTCAGACCTATGTCAATCACCTTTTCGACACCGCCGGCGCCGATCTGGACAGGTACACAAAAATAATAACCTGTGACTCCATATTCGCCTTCGAGCAACGCGGCGCAGGGGAGAATTTCCTTTTTATCGAAGAGAAACGCTTCGGTCATTTGAATGGCCGCCGACGCGGGTGAAAAATACGCGGAGCCGGTCTTTAACAATGCGACGACTTCGCCGCCGGCATTGCGAACTCGCGCCTCAATTTCGTCGAGGCGCTTGCCGGAAATCAATTTTTCGACCGGCACGCCGCCGATGATGCACGAGCTACGCACCGGCACCATGTCGTCGCCGTGGCCGCCAAGCACCATCGCCTGTACGCTTTTGACCGAGACATTAAGCTCTTTGGCGATAAACGATCGGTATCGCGACGAATCAAGAATTCCCGACTGGCCGACCACGCGATTCTTCGGAAAACCGAGCTTGCGCTGCATCAAAGTGACCATAGCATCGAGCGGATTGGTGATGACGATGACAAACGAATTGGGCGCGTGGGCTTTGATACCATCGGCCACGGAACTGAGAATTTTACAGTTGGTGCCAAGTAAATCGTCGCGGCTCATGCCCGGTTTGCGGGCGATCCCCGCGGTTACGATGCAGACATCGGCGCCGCCAATGTCTTCATACTTGTTGGTGCCGATGACGTTGCCGTCGAACCCTTCGATTGGCCCGGCGTGGGATAGATCGAGAGCTTTACCTTGAGGCAAGCCATCAACGACGTCGAACATGACAACGTCGCCCAAACCCTTAAGCAACGCCAGATGGGCCATAGACCCGCCGATATTGCCTGCACCAATCAGTGCAATTTTCTTTCTAGCCATACTTCGATCTTCCTATGCTAAAAATAAATTAAAAAACTCCCGATCACTTCATGTTGGCGATGATTGCATCGCCGAAGCCCGAGCAGCTGACCAATTTGGACCCCGGCATGAGCCGTTCGAAGTCGTAGGTGACGGTCTTGTTGTTGACCGCGCCCTCGATACCCTTAATGATCAGGTCCGCCGCCTCGTTCCACCCCATGTAACGCAGCATCATTTCACCCGAGAGAATGACCGACCCGGGATTCACCTTATCCAAATCGGCATACTTCGGGGCGGTGCCGTGAGTCGCCTCAAACACCGCGTGGCCCGACTCGTAATTGATATTGGCGCCCGGAGCGATGCCGATGCCGCCGACTTGGGCAGCCAACGCATCGGAGAGATAGTCGCCGTTCAAATTCATGGTCGCGATGACATCGTAGTCTTTGGGGCGGATCAAGACGAACTGCAAGGTGACGTCGGCGATGGAATCTTTCAGCATCAGCTTTTTCTTCCACTTGCCGTCGCCATGGGTCGGCCACAGCTTGAGCGCCGCCTCCACCTCTTTTTTGATTTCATTCTGCTGATCCGGCGACATCATGTCGAAGCCGGGATCGATCGCTTTGGCGTTGTCCTCGATGCTGATGTTCGGGTTGGCTTCTTTATTGCCCAAGATCCACGACTCGCGCTCGGCAATCACGTCGTTGCGAAATTCGCGCTTGGCGAGGGCGTAACCCCACTCCATGAACGAGCCCTCGGTGTATTTCATGATATTGCCCTTGTGGACAAAGTTAATGTTCTTGCGCTTGTTCGCCAACGACCATTGAATCGCCGCGCGCACTAAGCGCTCCGTGCCTTCGACGGAAACCGGTTTCAAGCCGATGGAGGCGCTATTCGGAAAGCGAATCTTGGCAAATTCCTTGGGGAAAGCTTCTTTGACCAGCGATTTAAACTTGGCGTTGGCTTCAGTGCCGTTGGGAAACTCGATACCCGTATAAATATCTTCTGTGTTTTCGCGGAACACAACCATATCGACGAATTCGGGATGCTTCACGGGTGAAGGTACGCCATTGAAATAACGCACCGGCCGTTGGCAAACGTAGAGATCGAGCAGCTTTCGCAAGCCAACGTTGAGCGATGTCATGCCGCCGCCGATCGGCGTCGTGAGGGGCCCTTTGATGCCGACTAGAAATTCGGCGAACGCGGGCACGGTCTCTTCATGGAGCCAGCTATTGTACTGTTTGAACGACTTCTCCCCGGCGTACACTTCCATCCAGTGAATTTTCTTTTTGCCGCCATAGGCTTTTTCCACTGCCGCGTCGAAGACTCGCACCGAGGCGCGCCAGATATCGCGGCCCGTGCCATCGCCTTCGATGAACGGAATGATCGGATTGTCAGGAACCTGGAGCTTCTTGTTGGCCCCCATGGTGATCTTGGCGCCGCCAGCCGGAACTTTTACCACTTTGTAATCTGCCATAATCTCCTCACGTGCAAAAAAAGCCTAAGAGCGACGAACAATTGCGCGCGCTTTAGGCTATTTGCAGAAAAATAAATTTTTGAACTGCTAGAAACTAGCTGATTAGCTACTCGTAGTCAAGGTAACTAACTACTCGTTTTTCTTCTGCTCTAGCCACTTTTCGAGGAAGCGGCTGGCGACATCTCGACCGCCCAAGCCAAACGCCAATGCGAGGGCCAAACAGGCCGCGCCGAATACCAAAATAAACGCCCAAATGACGATCTCGGAAGCGATATCGAGGATCTCGAAGATCCCGGCGATGACGAAAATGCTCGTGCCGATATAGGCCGCGCGGCCGATTGACGCGGCCGCTTCCAATCCAGCGTTGGCGCAGGACGTCCGGGTCACCGACTCGAGAAAATTGGCAAAATACAGGCCCAGGATGAGCGTCACCAGCGCCGCGACAATCTTCGGTATGTATAAATAAATGGTATGCAGCGTGTCGGTAGCGCCGCTCAAGTTAAGTGTCTCCAACGTGGTAACGATGGCGATCAAGAAAAGAAACCAGAACGCCAGCAAACCGACGATATCCGAAGCCGTCTGGCGCACACCGCCACGCTCGAGGATCTGCTTGATGCCGGCGCGCTCGGCGAGAACGTCGAACTGGCAAATCTTAAGCACGCGGACGACCACCCGCTTGATGACATTGCAAACCACCCAACCGAGCAAAATAATCGCGACGGCAAACAGCAGGTTAGGCAGAAAAACGGCGATCTTGGTTGTGAATGCGTCCCAAAACCCGGTGACCGTAACCACGGGATTCATTGATTCCTCCTCTAAGTGGCGCGAATAGAATTGACTCTTTACATAGTGGTCTCAGCCGCAAAAAGTCAACCAACTGCGACAAAGAAACAATATTATCTCGCTACTTGAATCCGTAACGGCCCATCACTATAGTCGAGCCGCTCGCACAGCGAAGTGAACCTCGCGGCCGGTCAACGGATCGAATTTTGCGCCTCACCGTCAAACAACTCGCCAAGGCCTATGGCTATCTCTGGGCACTGCGCCAACTTGATCTGACCCTCGCCCCCGGCGAGTTGGTCGCTCTGTTGGGCCCCAACGGCGCGGGTAAGACCACCCTGCTCAAGCTGCTCGCCGGCTTGACGTCGCCCACCTCCGGAGTGATCGAGCTCGACGGCCAAGCACTCACGGCCAATGCCACCGCGCGCGGCCAAATCGGCCTGCTCGCTCCAGCTGAACATCTCTACGATCAACTGACGGTGCGAGAAAACTTGCGTTTCTTTGCAGCGCTTTACAATAAGCAGAGCTCGGCCAGCCGGCTACAGGCGGCGCTCGAAGAAGTTGGTCTGAGCGCCCGCGCCGACGAATATGTCGGCAATCTTTCCGCCGGCATGAAGTGCCGGCTATCCATCGCCAAATGGCGCTTACTCGATCCCGGTTTACTACTGCTCGACGAACCCTACGGCGTGCTCGACGGCAACGGCGTTGACTTGTTGGAAAGGTTTTTGCGCGGGCATTGTGCCAAGGGTCATATCGTGATCGTGGCTTCACACCATGTTGCGCGTGTGCTCGATCTGTGCGGCCGCGCCTTGATCTTGCACCAAGGCCGGCTGCAGTTCGACCAGCTGAAGCAGATGCCGTGGCCGGCGTTCGACCAGGCGTTCGGGGATTTCTTACCGCGTGGCGGCTTATGACGCTTCTCAAGCAAGCTTATCTGCTGTTGC
>DASSGE010000414.1:0-3223 GCA_035693605.1 Binatia bacterium | reverse complement strand
GGTCGAGTCGGCGCTCTGGTCGGGGTGCCGTTCCAAATTACGAAGGTGCTTTCGACGGATCCCGCGAAATTGCGCGGTGCTGGTCTCTCAGAGGCCAAGGCACGTTATATCACTCGCGGCGCATGTGCATGATGGTAGGTTAAACTTAGAGAAACTCATGGCTCTCAATGACGAAGCGGTTATCGATAAGTTGGTGATCGTCCCTGGCATCGGTCGCTGGACTGCCGAGATGTTTTTAATATTTGGGCTCAAACGGTTGGACGTTCTCGCCGTTGGCGATGCCGGGCTACAGCGCGCGGCGCTAAACCTCTACGGCAAGAAAAGCAAATCGCAGACGATACTGCCCCGGGTTGCCGAAACCTGGCGACCTTATCGGTCGATTGCGGCGTGGTATTTGTGGCGGTCTTTAGAAACGTAGGACTTCACTCGGCTCGTTTTGTTTTATCCCAAGCTTCCATTATCTGGTTTGACGAAGCCACGCGCCCATAGTGTTTCTTCACCAATGCCACCGCTTCTTCATGCGCCTGCGGACCGTAGGTGGTGGCGCAGCAATCTTCGACCAGCGTGATGTAGTAATCGAGCATGAAGCCGACGGTCAGCGTGTGAAAGACGCACATGCCGGTGCCGACGCCGGTGACGAGCAGGCTGGTTACGCCGCGGGCTCGCAAAAGCATGTCCAAATCGGTGCCGATGAAGGCGCTGTAGCGGTGTTTAGTAACGATCATGTCGCCGGGTTTCGGTTCCAACCCGTCATGGAACTCCGCGCCCCAACTGCCGTCGGCGCAGGCGAGCAGGTCGGGATTTTTGAACTCAGTCCAGACCGGCGAGTTGGTCCATTGGTTGCCGGAAGTTCTGACGAAGCAAATGGGAAAGTTGCGGGAGCGGGCTTGGTTCACCAAATTCACCAGCCGCGGGATCATGTTTTCGACAAACGCCATGTCGCGGCCGCGCTTGCACGCGGCTCCATCGCGGTGGCAGAAGTCGTTTTGCATGTCGACGACGAGCAGCATGCCATGCTCGGGATCGACGCGCTCTACCAAAGAAAGTGCCATGGTGGAGTCTCTACTCGTAGAGTTTCTTGATGAAGCCGCTGTCTTCGATGTCTTTGACGATGCTGCCGTCGATGAACGCCCGCGGATCGGCGTTGCGCGCTTTTGGATTGTCTCGGCCCATGAACTCCAGGACGCTGGTCACGCCTTTAAGCGCTGGATAGGGGGCGTTCTCAAAGTAACCGGATGAATAGAGGGTGTGGGAGCGTTCCAAATACTTTACCTGCGGCGGTGCGGTGCGCAGTTTCTTTTTCATCACTTCGACCGATTCGGCGCGATATTTCTTGAAGTAGGCGATTCCCTCGATATAGGCTTTCATGAATCTAGTCGTTAGATCGCGGTGCGTCTTCATATAGGCGCGCGTCGTGTCGATCATGCTGTGCAGATAATAAATGTCCAGGTCGGCGAGGTCGGCGAGCACGCGGTAGCCCAAATCTTCGGCGATGAAAAAAGTCGGCTCGGTAAGCACCGCGGCATCGATGGCGCCTTTTTCCAGTCCGGCCATCATGGCGGGAGAGGCGTTGAGTTGCAGCGTCTGCACGTCATTGGGGGTCATGCCCCACTGGCGCAGCATGAGCAAGAGGACCATATGCGATGAGGCTCCGATACGTGTGACGCCGACACGTTTGCCGCGCAGATCTTCAGGCCGCCGAATGTCGCTGCGCGCCATGACCCGTTGGACGCCTTTGTTGACGATGGAGCCAATCATCACGACGTCGGCGCCATTCAGGCCGGCGTTGATCACGGCGCCGCCGCCGGCAGTGAGGAATTGCACATCGCCGGCGATCAGCGCGCTGACGCCGCCTGCGGATGCTCCGGCAAGAACGACCACTTCCGCCTCGATGCCGTTCTTTTTGAACAACCCTTTTTCTTCGGCGATCCAGATGGCCGCGTTGATTGGCGTGTAGGAACTGAGACCCACACGGATACGGTCCGGCGCGGCGGCTGCCTGCACGTGAATCGAACAAAGCGCCTGGAGCAACAGGCAGTTGATAAGGGCGAAGCGCAGACCGAGTTCGTTCATCCTGTCTCCCAATGCGTGGTTTCTCAGAGACCGAAGATTTCGCGAAACTCTTTGGCGTACTGATCTGTGTTAACGGACACTTCCTTCGGAATACGTTTTACCTTAAGACGATTCTGATCCATTTTCGCGACCAGCGGTTCGACATCCCGGCGCGACGGCACCAAACGCAGGTCGCGAATCATCTGTTGGCTTCGCTTGCTCAGCGCAAAGTCGACAAAAAGCCTGGCGGTATTTGGGTTGGCCGCTTTGCTGCTGACCCCGATGCCGTGCACCGTTGTCACGATGGGATCGAAGGTGTCGGACCAATCGACCGGCGCCCCTTCCTTTTTCATGCGTTCGACGCGGAAGGTATAGGCCCAGCCCAGAGGCAATTCACCAGCGCCGATGAGTTGCGCAACCAAACCATGGCCGCGGCGCCAGGTTAAGTCCTGCCGCGCGAGTTGCTTCATGTAATTGACCGCTCGGTTCTTTCCCCATGCCAGCGCGAGGGTGCCAAACCAGTCATAGTCAGTGGAGTCCATGAGCAATTTACCCTTCCACTTGGCATCCAGCAGCTCGGGATAGTCTCGCGGGGCGTCTTTATCATTGACCAGGCGGGTATTGTACATGAGCACGAGGTTGCTGTTGTACATACTCGTCCAATGGCCGCGCGGGTCTTTGAATTCATCGATGTAGGCATCGCGCTCCGGCGAAAGATAGGGCGCCAACATGCCGCGGTCGACGAAAAGCTCGGGGCTGCTGATGCTCAGTAGGTCGAAGGCCCATTTGCCGGCGCGAGTTTCGTTCAAGATCCGGTTGGTGATCTGTTCATTGCCGGCGCGTACCACCTCGCCTTTGGCGAACGGATATTCTTTGGTGAATGCGTCGAGCAGCGGCCGGGAAAGGTCGATGGCCATCGAAGTGTACCAAATGAATCGGCTCTCCTTTTTGGCGCCTTCGACCAGCTTGGATTGTGGGGTGGCTTGGGCGTGCAGATTGGACGTCTGCACTCCTATAATTGCAAGGACAACCAGGACCGAAAGGCAGCGCAAACGAAGTTTCATCCTGCTCCTCCTTAGACCAATCATTGGCGCCTCATCGGCAAAACTACAAATTGTTATTTGCGATCCTCCGGCTTGACGTACTTCACCGATGCGCCGCCTTTTTGCGA
>DASSGE010000413.1:0-8300 GCA_035693605.1 Binatia bacterium | reverse complement strand
TAAAACGTTGAAAACCAGTGCCACGACAGCGACCAAACCTGCGCCTTTGTAGTACGCGATCATGAACAGGATCACGAAGGCGCCGCCGACGATGAATGAGGTGATGCCCTGGGTGATCGAGTCTCTCCCTAGAGACGGTCCAACGGTGCGCTCCTCGACTATCTCCACCGGCGCCGGGAGCGCACCGGCACGCAGCACGATCGACAGATCGCGCGCTTCTTTAATGTCGAAGCTGCCGGTGATTGAAGCACGGCCCCCGCCAATGCGCTCTTGTATAACCGGCGCCGAATAAACATTGTTGTCGAGAACGATCGCCATGCGCCGCTTCACATTGGCGGCAGTGATCTGCTCGAAAAGGCGGCCGCCTTGGGCATTGAGAATGAGTTCGACATAGGGTCCTTGCAGCTGGTCCCCCGGACGCACGCGGGCGTCTTGAATATATTCGCCGGTCATCAGAGTCCGCGCTTCCAAAACATAGGGGACCTTTTCCGCGTTCGCTCCACTCACGCCCTTGCCGACTTGGCCAAATAGCACCTGACGACCTGGAGGAGGTCCATTCTTAACTGCCTCTTCCGGATTGACGTTGTCGTCGACCAGTTTGAACTCCAAGAGAGCCGTCTTACCAATAATATCTTTAGCCCGCTGCGGGTCCTGAATCCCAGGGAGTTGGACTAAAATATTATTGAGGCCTTGGCGTTGTATGACCGGTTCGCTAACGCCAAACTGGTCGATGCGGTTGCGGATGGTTTCCAACGACTGATCGACGATGTAGTCGCGCAGTGAGCGCGCCTCTTCGCGATTAAGTGTCATGTAAAAAACGGTTCCCGCGTCGCTCGACTGCGGCGTTTTGGCTTCGGCCATATTGGCGAATTCCGCCTTGAGAATGCCGCGCACGCGCTCCACGCTGGCGCTGGGCACCTTCAACTGGATTTGCGTGCCCTCGACGCGCTCTATAGCGACTCCCGAAATGCCTTTATCGCGAAGATTATTGGTGAGATCGACTTTAAGGCGCTCCATGTGATTCTCGATCGCTTTGTCGAGTTTCACTTCAAGCACCAGATGACTGCCGCCCTGGAGGTCGAGACCAAGGTGAATGGCATCCGACGGTAAGAAACCCGGCCACCAGCTGGGCATCGCGGTTTTGCCGGTACTATCCTTTGTGCCGAGATAGTTAGGTGCGAGAAACAGTAAGGCCAACAACGCGAGACCCGAGAAGATGATAACTCGGGTAAGAACGCCCCGTCGCATTCGATTAATCCTTTCCGTCTTTGGCTGGTGCCTTGTCGGCGGTAGTAACGGCAGAGATCTGCGGTCGATTCACGCGGATACGCACGTTCGGCGCAACTTCGAGGGTCACCACCTGATCTTTGATTTCGATCACCTTACCGTAAATTCCGCCGGACGTCATCACCTCATCGTTTCTTTTTAGCTTGTTGAGCATCTCTTGGTGCTGTTTCAGCTTCTTCTGCTGCGGCCGAAAGACCATGAAATACATGATGACGAGAATAACGATGAATGGAAATATCGTCATCAACGGTCCCGGCCCGCCGGCGCCCGGCGCCGCTTGCGCGTAAGCAAATTCGACCATGACTCCTCCTAAACGATTTTTCTATGAAGCTGCAGCGAACTTGACGAGCTCGGCCCACAGTTGCGGATTGCCGTCACGAATCGCTTCCCGACACTTATCCATGAGGCGATGGTAAAAGTAAAGATTATGCAGCGAATTTAGCTGCGCCGACAGGATCTCGCCGGCCATAAACAGATGACGCAAATAAGCGCGCGAGAAGTTTTTGCAACTGTAACAGCCGCAGGACTCATCGAGCGGGCGCGGATCATCGGCAAACTCGGCGCGCTTAATGCTGACCTTGCCCTGCCAAGTAAACAGCGTACCGTTGCGGCCGTTGCGGGTCGGGATAACGCAGTCGAACATGTCGAAACCTGCGCGAACGGCAAGAATTATATCCTGTGGCCGGCCGACGCCCATCAAATAGCGCGGCTTGTTCTCGGGCAAAAGCTGCACGGTGAAAGCCCCGACCGAATTTAATTTCTCCTCGCCCTCGCCCACCCCTAGGCCGCCGACGGCAAAGCCCTCGAACTCCAGCGCCGAAAGCTCATCGACACACCAGCGTCGCAAATCTTCGAACAAGCCGCCTTGAACGATGCCGAACATCAACTGCTCCGGCCTGTTTCGGGCGTTCAAGCAGCGCTCAGCCCAACGGATCGTCCGTGCGGTCGAGTCGCGCACGTAGCTGCGGGCGGCATCATGGGGAATGCACTCGTCGAGCACCATCGCGATGTCGCTGCCCAGCGCTTCTTGAATCTCGACCGCCTTTTCCGGTGTCAACAAATGCGCCGAACCATCGATGTGCGACTGAAAGCGCGCGCCGTCTTCGGTGATCCTGCGCATTGTCCCGAGACTGAATACTTGATAGCCGCCGCTGTCGGTCAAGATCGGACCCGGCCAATTCATGAAGCGATGCAGACCGCCCAATTTACGTATCAGCTCATGCCCAGGACGCAAATACAGATGGTAAGTGTTCCCAAGCAATATCTGGCAACCGAGCTCGTGCAAATCTCGCGGCAGCACCGCCTTGACTGTCCCCTGCGTTCCAACCGGCATGAAGCAGGGCGTTTCAACAAGCCCGTGCGCAGTGACGAGACGGCCGAGACGCGCCTTGGTGATAGTGTCTGTTTTTAGGAGAGTGAAATGATCAGCCATATAAATCGGCGTGAAGCTTGGGGCCGAGTGAGATCCGAACTCATGTCTCGCGCCGCACGCCTCGTACCCCCTAAAGAATCAGCATCGCATCGCCGTAACTATAGAATCGATACTGCCGCTCGATGGCTTCGCGGTAGGCGCGGCGCACCAGACCGAGACCGGCAAACGCCGCGACCAGAATCAACGGCGTCGAGCCCGGCAGATGAAAGTTTGTAATCAGAGCATCGAGCACGCGAAATTTGTCGCCGGGGCGCAGGTAAAGCCTGGCGATGCCCGCGTCGGCGACCACCTTATCCCTTTGCAGAGCAATCCATTCCAACGCCCGCGTGCTGGTCGAACCGACGGCGATTATCCGATGGCCGGCTTGCTTGGTGCTATTGATTTTCTCCGCGCTGGCCGCGCTGAGCGAATACCGTTCGCCTTCCATGCGATGATTTTCTATTTCCGCCGCGCGCACCGGCTGAAACGTTCCTGGCCCGACATGGAGGGTCAGCAAAGTATGATCGATTCCCTGCGCGCCAAGCGTCGCCAGCAGCTCCGGCGTGAAGTGAAATCCGGCTGTCGGTGCAGCGATGGCGCCGCGATTGGCCGCATAAACGGTTTGATAGCGCTCACGGTCGATCGTTTCCGAGCCGCGTTCTCGCCGCACGTAAGGCGGCAAAGGCGGCTCCCCGAGAGTTTCCAGCTGGTCGTCGAAGTTGCCGTCATGATGAAACTCCAGACCGAAACGGCCGCGCCCGAGGTCACCGATCACTTCCGCGCTCATGCTCGCGCCGAATTGCAGGAGGCTGCCGACTTGCGGTTTTTTGGCCGCATCGACCATGGCAATCCACAGACTTCTACCCTCCTCGGGATAGCGCTCGATCAACAATACTTCCACCTTGCCGCCGCTGTCCTTGGTTCCGCGCAAACGCGCGGGAAAGACTTTGGTGTCATTAAGCACGAGAAGATCACCGGCATCGAGAAAATTGCCGAGTTCGGCAAACACGCTATGAACGATCGCGCCGGTCGACCGCCGAATCACCAACAAACGCGAGCCAGCACGCTCACGACTGGGAAGGGCGGCGATCAGCGAATCGGGGAGTTCGTAATAAAATTCGTCAAGATTCATGGCCATTAAAAAGCAGGGGCACGGCGTGCCGTGCCCCTGCAGGTGTCAAATTTCTGCCAACGTGAAATGGCTAAGATCAGATGCCAACCGAGCGTTAAGTCTCCTTCTTCAAGAACGGCGTCAGGAGATCGATCGGCACTGGAAAAATCGTCGTCGAGTTTTTTTCGGAAGCGATTTCGACCAGACTCTGAAGATAACGGAGTTGCAACGCCATCGGTTGCGAAGCCATCACACCGGCGGCCTCGGAGAGTTTCTGCGACGCCTGGAATTCACCTTCGGCGTGAATGACTTTGGCACGTCGTTCGCGTTCGGCCTCCGCCTGCTTGGCCATCGCGCGCTGCATCTCCTGAGGTAAATCAATGTGCTTCAACTCCACCAGTACCACCTTGATTCCCCACGGGTCGGTCTGGCGATCGAGGATGTCTTGAATGCGGCTGTTGATCTTTTCCCGCTCGGACAGTAGCTCGTCTAGTTCCCCTTGGCCACAGACACTGCGCAGCGTCACCTGGGCAAGCTGCGAGGTGGCAAAAAGATAGTTCTCGACCTCCCGGACCGCCAGATTCGGATCGATGACTCTAAAGTAAAGCACCGCGTTGACCTTGACCGAGACGTTGTCGCGTGTGATCACGTCCTGCGGCGGGATATCCATGGTCACGGTGCGCAGATCCAACTTGACCATTTTTTCGATGCCCGGGATGACGTAAATCATCCCGGGTCCGCGCGCGCCGACCATGCGGCCGAGACGAAACACCACGCCGCGCTCGTATTCTTTGAGAATCTTGATCCCGCTGATAAGCGCCGCCGCCGCGATGATGACAAATGTCACGATCGGTCCTAATCCAAACATCCAGACCTCCTGTTGTGAGTCCCGATTCGCCTATGCTCGACGCACTTTTAGCGTCATCCCCTCGTAACCGATCACTTCAACCTTGGCGGCCACTTCGATCGGCGCATCCGCTCGCGCGTTCCAGTATTCCCCGTGAATAAAAATCTTTCCCGCCGGCGCCAGCTCCGATCTCACTTCGCCAACCTTGCCGATCAAGGCATTCATCCCCATGGTCGGTTTAGACTGTTGGGTGCGGAATACCAAATAGCTCAGCGTCAACATGATCGCGCCCACCGTCGCCACTGCCGTAAAAACAATCGTTTTATCAACGATCAAATCCGAGCTCTCGGTATCAAACAGCAGCAACGAGCCAATGGCCAGAGCAATGATGCCGCCGACACCTAACACTCCGAAACTCGGCACGAACATCTCGGCAACTAATAGGCCTATGCCCAGCGCGATCAGCGTGAGGCCGGTGTAGTTAAGCGGCAATAGTTGAAACGAAGCTAATGCCAGGAGCAAGCAAATCGCCCCGGCCACCCCGGGAAAAACCACCCCGGGATGAGAAAACTCCATGTACAAGCCCAATAGTCCAGCCATCATCAGCAGATAGGCGATGTTGGGGTCCGCCAGGATATTTAACACTTTCTGCTTTAAGCTCATCTCATGACGATTTACCTTGGCGTCTTTGAGCGCCAGCACGTGCAGTTTGCCATCGAGATCGACCTTGCGACCATCGGCTTGCCTGAGTAGGTCGTCAATATCTTTGGCAACGATATCGATGACGTTTTTCTTGAGCGCGTCGCTCTCGGTGATCGCGACACTCTTGCGCACCGCCTGGATCGCCCACTCGGCATTGCGGCCGCGCTTCTGGGCAATGCTCTCGCTGAATGACGCGGTGAAGTTCTCGATCTTCTCGCCCATCACACCCTTGACTTCCTGACCGCCCCCAGCGACCGGATGTGCGGCGCCGATATTGGTGCCCGGCGCCATCGCCGCAACATGGGCCGCCAACGTGATGAACACGCCCGCCGAACCTG
Source organism: Binatia bacterium (assembly GCA_035693605.1). Taxonomy (GTDB): domain Bacteria; phylum Desulfobacterota; class Binatia; order UBA9968; family UBA9968; genus DP-20. The sequence goes on along the minus strand of DASSGE010000413.1, from coordinate 2,604 downwards.
CCCCGGCACCGCTCGGACCGACCCAAACCATGACCGGTACCTGCGCGCCCAGCATCTCTTTGACAATTGTCCGCGTAGAAGTCAGCAACCCACCGGGCGTGTCGAGCTGCACGATCAGCGCCCGCGCGCCGTTGCTTTTGGCGCGGGCGATCCCCTCGCGAATGAAGTCGTCCACCGCCGGATTGATGCTGCCGTCGATGGCGATCAAATCGACATGCGGCGCGCCAGCGTCTTTGGACTGCGCAAAAACGCCGGCGCCCAGCGTGACAGTAGTCAGGAATAATAAGATCTTAAGCGTTTTCACCGCGCATCACTTTGATGACTTGTTTGATGTCTTCCCAGACTAACTTTTTGTCCGCCGGATTGCGCAGCAAGTAGGCCGGGTGAAAGGTTGGCATGAGTTTAATTCCATGGTAACTCGCCCAAACCCCGCGCAGTTTACTGATCGGCGCCTTGCTATTGAGCAATGTCTGCACGGCAAATTTACCCAAACCAACGATGATGTCCGGGCGAATGATGTCGATCTGCTTCTTTAGAAAGGGTTCGCAAGCGGCTACTTCGTCCGGCTCGGGATTGCGGTTGTCCGGCGGCCGGCATTTGACCACGTTGCAAATGTAAACATCTTCCCGTTTGAGGCCCATACCCTTGGTGATGATGTCGGTCAAAAGCTGCCCGGCGCGGCCGACAAACGGCTCGCCCCTGAGATCTTCGTCGCGACCCGGCCCTTCGCCGACAAACATCAGTTTGGCGTGAGGATTGCCTACACCGAATACGAGATTTGTCCGTCCCGAACAAAGCTTACAGCGCTGACAATCACCAATCGCCGCGCGCAGATCTTCCAAGCTCTCCGCTGGTACGCTCGCTTGAATCTCGGCGACCCTCTTTAAATCTGCGTCGGACACCGTCTTTGGTATTTCACCGGAAATCATAGCCTGCGGCTGCACGGGTAAAGCTTTCGGCAGGTAGTGCAGCCCGGCCCGTTGCCTGCGCTCAAGATGGCGCTTGAGCGTAGTTGTTAGTGCAGCCAGTTCCTCACTGTCACTGGGCTCAGACATAAACCACCCTTTCTCCGCGGGATCGTAGCACCCGATAGCGGCGCGAAGCAATCACATTAGCAACTCTTAAAATTTGCCAAAACACCCGAATGCCGCAGCTGTTCGATGTAGATCGCGCGAACTCGCTCGAGAAAGTCGATCGCCTGCAGCGTCAAATAATCCGGGTAAGTGTAAGGCAACCCGTGGAATGCGCCATGGTGATAAAACAGGGTGGCTTCGGCATAAATCCCCGAGTTGAGGTAGACTCGCTGATTGGCGTTTTTGGTCGAGGCGAGAACGACTTTGAGTCTATCGAGGTAACCGGGGTCGAGATTTACCCGGCGGCTGCCGGAGACCGGATCGCGGAATTTATCTTCGATAGTTTGGGCACGCAGTTTAGCAGTAACGAGCTCTTCCGCACCCCGCAGTGACTGCAACGACCAGAAGCCGCGCCAAAGGGGCCTCCCCATTTCGGCTTCGTAGAATTTTGACTCCTGCCAAGCTCTGGGCGTGGCGCGGGCATCAATTTCCCCGAATACGGCCGTTAGCTCGGCTTCAACGTCAGCGAGCAGTGCCAGATCGGCAACTAGAAAGGCAACGAAATACTTGGTTGGCTGGGGCTCGAGTGGCGTGCCCATCTCAGCGGCGGCTCTTGAACGCGATAAAGTGATCGTAGATGCGATCCGCCAACTCGTCTTTACTCATGAGCGGCAGAGACTGCGTCAATCCCTTTCGGTCGAGAATGGTCGCAACGTTCGTGTCTCCGTCGAACCCGCTGCCCGCCTCAGTGACGTTGTTGGCGACGATCATATCGAGATTTTTTTCGCGCAACTTTTTTGCCGCGTTGGCGGTCAAATCTTGGGTTTCAGCGGCAAAGCCGATCAACACCTTGCCATTTTTGTTCGAGCCGAGATCTTTAATGATATCGGGATTGGGTTCCAGGCTTAGCTCGATGGCGCCTTTACCACGCTTAATTTTTTGATCCGCAATGACGACCGGCCGGTAATCGGCCACTGCCGCCGCCATCACCACTACAGATGCGGTGGCGAACTCTCTGATTACCGCGGCGTGCATTTCCGCAGCAGTGGTGACTTGGATTATGCGCACACCGGACGGACATTCCAACGCGGTGGGGCCACTCACAAGCACCACCTCGGCGCCACGGCGCACCGCTGCCCGCGCCAAAGCATAGCCCATCTTCCCGGAAGAGCGATTCGAGAGATAGCGCACCGGATCGAGCGGTTCGCGACTGGGCCCGGCGGTGATCAATAGCCGCTCTCCTGAAAGGTCCTTGTTTCTTAGCAACCGCTCAACCTCATCGGCAATTTTTTCCGGATCAGGGAGCCGGCCTTTCCCCTCGTAGCCGCAAGCCAAAAAACCTTCCGCCGGTTCCATTATGTGATAGCCGACACGCCTCAGTTTTCGCAGATTCTCCTGCAAAATTGGATTCTCAAACATATGAATATTCATGGCCGGCGCTATCAACAGCGGCGCTTGTGTCGCCATAATTACTGTCGTCAAAAGATCGTCGGCGATGCCGTTGGCAACCTTGCCGATGATGTTAGCTGTC
>DASSGE010000412.1:0-4017 GCA_035693605.1 Binatia bacterium | reverse complement strand
CCGCGGTTCAATTATTAATAGCTTCGCACGTGTTTGCCCAGGAGACCGCGGGTAGCTGCCGGCCTAGCTCGCCAAGCTTTCACCCGAGGCACGGCAGAACGCGCGTAGATTGGAGGAAAGCGCCGCGAGTTCCGGCAGATCTTTCTGGTCGGACGTTAAGAGTGGGTGCTCGATTATTTTAAGATTCAGCAGCGCTGTTTAAGAACGAATTGGTTCAGGAGCTTCGGCCAGGAGTCGGCGCACGACCCATATGAACGCTCCCGTGAGCACTAGATTGAGCGCGAGGCTCAGGGCCGCCACGGTGACGATCGGTCCGCCGATGCCATAGCTGATACTGACGACCAGGACGCCGGCACCGACTTCGCCCCGGGGCCACATGCCGACGGCCAGGGCTAGTCGCTCCCGCCATTCAGCTTCTCGGCGGTAGCAGACCGCCGGGAACATTTTTCCAAGATTCGCTAACACAGTTACAACCACTACATGAAAGAGCAGGGCGCTGAATTCCAGTGCGGGTTGTTGCGCCGTTACCGTATTGGCCGCATCGGCGCCGCCCGCTCCAGCGAATACGCTCGCCATACTGAGTCCAACACAGACCATGAAGACGCCCGAAATAATCGCCGCGACTCTCTGTTCGCCGGGATCTTCCGGTCCTTCTTGATGGCCCTCGACGGCATCGTCGCGATGGGGGTCCGCGCCGGCAGGTCGCTGCATCATGCAGCCCAACACAAAGGCGGGCAGCAGCACTTCGATATGTATCGGCACTTCGTCGTTGATGATTGTGGCGCCAATGGAAACCAATTCGCAGACCATCGAGATCCCAACGGCGTAAGCCAAAACCCAAGGCCAACTCGTCGGGATCGACCACTGATGCAGATAGCGCCAGGCGAGCCAAAGCATGGCGACCATGAGGAGCACGACGGCGCCAAGCTGCCATGCGATACCGACGATCATCATTTTCAGTGGGATCATCAAGAGTACGGTGTCGAGATCGTCAAAAATCGCCAATACGCGAGCTTTGCGAAACAACCATGTTCCGCTCAAGCCGGCGGCAGCGAGCATGGAAAACAATACTCCGGCCGAGGTTGGCGCCGAAAATCGCCCGGCGAGCAAAATCTCGGTCCAGGCGGTCCATGATGCCCAGGCTGCCGATGGCAGCATGACGAAGACAAAGTAAAGGGAAACAAAGACCCAGGGAAATGCCGCCGCGGTCATGGCGACAACGTAATCCCAGCCGTAGAGTTTCAGATTCGATTTGTCGACCTCGAACTCATAACCGACGTGGATCATGATAAATCCAAGACCGGTCAAGGTGAGCAAGCTGACGATTTTGTCGACGATTGCGAAATTTGCGCCGGCCAGTTCCGGCAGAAACTTGGCAGTGACCAAGCCGAAGACGAGGAGCGCTGAGAAGGCTGCGACTTTCTTCAAGATCAGCCTTCCGATGCCGTCGCCACGTCGTCGGGGTTGCCAGCGTAGCGGGCGTAGGCAATCGCTAATGTCAACAATGTCAACGGCAGGATGAACTCCAACATGATTGCGCTGAAAGCGGGAAGGCTGTCGTGCTCGCGCGCATTCAAGATGAGATAGGCGGTGTAAGCGGCGTAGTAGAGCAGAAATACCGCCCCTTCCCAGCGTGCGATCAGATGCCCCGTGAGAAAGATCGGCGCGCAAGCTAAGGCGACCGCGATCATGACTGGGATATCGAAAGTCAGCGCCGCCGGCGCGACGTTGATTCCCTCGGGAGAGACCGCGCTCGAAAGGCCAAGCACCGCGAGGATGTTGAAGATATTGCTGCCGACCACGTTGCCGACGGCGATGTCGCGCTCGCCGCGGATGCTGGCGATGATCGAGGTTGCCACTTCCGGCAACGAGGTGCCGGCAGCGATGATCGTCAAGCCGATGACCAGCTCGCTGACGCCTAAGAGCTTGGCGATCTCCACCGCGCTATCGACCAACCAGCGCGCCCCCAGCACCAGCATCGCCAGTCCGGTGACGATGAGCAGCAATTGGACCGGCCAGGCGGAAGACTTGCCTAAGCTCCCGTACTTGCCGGCGTATTCGTTCTTGACCGCCGCGCTTTCCTTGCGCCCCTGTTTGATGGCGAAAACCGTGTATAGAATCGCGCCGGCGCACAAAAGGATGCCATCGAGGCGGCTAATGTTGCCATCCAACCCCATGATCATCACCAGACATGACGCGCCGATCATTAATGGCACATCGAGCCAGACGAGCTGCTGGACGACGCGCAGAGGCACGATTACGGCGCAGACGCCTAGGATAAAAAGGACGTTGAATATATTACTCCCAACCACATTGCCAAGGGCGATATCGGCTTGGCCGGAGTAGGCCGACTCGACGCTGACCGCCATTTCGGGTGAACTGGTGCCATAGGCGACAACCGTCAAGCCGATCACCAGGGGAGAAATTCCCGCGATTCCTGCCAGCCGTGATGCGCCGCGCACCAAGAACTCGGCGCCGACGGTGAGCAGAAGCAAGCCGCCGCCCAGAAATAATACCTGTTCTAAATTCATCGAATGGCGATCCTTATTGGTCTCTGATCAAATTCAGCAGCTGGGTGGTGTCGATGGTACGCGATTGCTGCTGGATCCGGCCGGCGTATTTCGAGTGTAGACCGGTGGCTGTTTCTTTGAGTTGGTCAAATAGCTGGCGCATCTCGACGCCGGAAAGGGTGCGGCCGCCGGCGTAATAGTTTTGCGCCATGTGTCCGATGGCGTAGGTGGCGGCAAAGGATATGGCCGAACTGGTCGCTTGGTTCGCCACAGCTTTGCCGATCTTTCCGGTCAGTCTGCCGAACAGTCCGCCAAACAATTTGGTCGCGTAGCCCTCAAGAACTTGCGAGCTCAGGCCGACACCGGCGGCGGCCAGGAGTTCTTTGATATGGCTACGGTCGAGTTCGTAGCCGTAATTCTTGCCGATGCGGTAGACCATTTTCATCTGCAGCGGGATGATCGCCAGGGTTGACAGCGATTGCGGTATCAACTCCAGCGCGCCATTGAGAATCGAGTAATTAAGGATCATGCCGTCGGTATCTTCGTCTTTGGTCGCGCTTGCTTCGCCGGCAGGTGTTTTGTTGTCGGCCGTTGCGGTCGCCGGCGCCGCACTGGAGAATTCTGGAAAAGCTACGGTTTCGACATCATTCTCGATGCGCGCCGCTACTTCGCTGTCGAGCCGCAGTGCTTGGCGCAATTGATCGAAAAAACTTTTTTCGCGTGGGCTCAGCAGATTGTCGGCTTCGCAGACACAAACCGCCATTTCATAGGCCAGATGGCGTAGTTCCTGACGCTCCAACGGTTGCGCTGCCTGCGCCACGGAAACTTGGCCGAGCAGCACGCTTTGATACAGCGCGACACGATCGGTGTCGGTGACCGGGAGGTTTCCCATGATCGTTTTTATGGCGGCTCGCTCCGCCTCGCTCTTGCCGCCGTCGGCGAAGGCAGCGAGTAAGCAGATGGTTAAGATCGATTCGATCTCGGCGGAATTTGGATTTATTGGATTTCCCATGATCTCTCCTTGAAATTCACCGACGCGAATTAGCTGGAGCGCTGGCGCTTGCGCCAACGCGTCAACCGCGCCTTTAAGCCGCGCACGAGCGGATGATCGGCGCCCATTAATGCCAAACCCGCGAGCACTATCGGCACGCCGGGTATGATTGGGACTAATGTGCCGGCCAGGCCGACAACACATAGCGCCATGCCAAGAATCACTTTAAGCTTCTGTAGTACCAGTATCATGTGACGTTAACTTCTCTCGCGGTTATGACGAAGAGAAGCGCCATTTTTTGTACTGTCGGTCAATGATGCGGCGCACTTCGAGATCGATTTCTCCGGCGATATCGTCGCTGTAATCCGCTGGCGCGGTGCCCTGGCCATTTTGCAAAAATAACAGCTGCTGATTTCGGTCAGAACTCACTTTGCCGAGCTTGTCGCTCCTGCCGTAAGCTTTGACCATGCTTTTGGCGCCGAGGAACTCATATTCAATGAAGCGTCAACGGTCGCG
>DASSGE010000411.1:0-5194 GCA_035693605.1 Binatia bacterium | reverse complement strand
CGCAGGCATCGACCGGAGCCGCGCCGGGAAACGGGAAAATCCTGATCTGCCGATACGGCCCAATCACTTTGTCCATGGCCGGCAGTTCGATGGGACGATCCAGGCTGCCCGTGCTGATCGCCGCATCCGCCTCGGCGACATTGAAGAGTACCGGACTATCCGTGCCAAATTTGCCGCCGTTTTCATAAGTGACCAATGTCGCCTTGATGCCCTGGCGCTCGCAGGCGCGCAGGGTGAACATGACATCGACAAAGGCATTGCCGCCGCCGATCCAAGTCACGAGTGCGCCATCGGCGTTCATCGCTTTCGCGAGTCGCGCGGCGTTCTGGGCGCCGACTTCTTTGCCATGGGAGGTCTCAAAGCGAATGCGCTGCAATACCACGCCGGCAAAGTTGAGCGTCTTGCCGTGGGCCGCGTACAAGCCCGACACCAGCGGATGATTTTGCCAGTCCCAGGTGGTTGGATAATAGCCGCGCCCCGAACGCGTCGTGTCGACAGTGACAGCGCCATCGAAAAGCTCGTTGGGATGAACGTAAGTCGCCAGCGAACTGCGCAGCGACAGGCCGTAATAACCGACTCCCGAATGAACATGCTGCGGATCAGTGATGACGCCTTGGATCAAGATCACTTTGGGCAAGCGGGAATTCACTTCGTTCAAATCGTACATGACGACGTTTACCGGCGCCAATTCGGCGCTGACCCGCGCCAAACGCTCGGCGACTTTGAATTCCGCCAACTGAATCGCCGTGTGCGCATCGAGCTCCGCCAGGCCGTCCTTGATCTTGAAGCTGACAACCAAATGGCAAAGCGCGCTGAAGCGCGACACGGCCGCGCCGGGACCCGACATGTCGAGAATCGCGCTGCGCTGCACCGTCGTGCCGGCGCGGATCGTCCCTTCATATCCCGCCGCGGCGATGACCGTCATGCCCGACAGCCGATGGGTCCGCCCAGCGCCGACATCTTCCACCGCGCCCAAAACCCCGGCAAAAACCTGGCCGCCGCCGGATACTTTGCAGCGCGGCTCGACAATGTCGCGAATGCCGGTGATGCGCGTCTTCTCACCCGGCAGCGCCACCGCCAGCGACACATCCTCAATCCGCGCGTCCTCGCGCACCAGCGCAACGATTTCGCTCTCGTCGATCTCGAGCACCTGATTCTCGTACCTGAAACGATGACTCAAGCGAATCTGCTTAACCGGATACTCGGCAATCTCAAGTTTCATGCTCGGTGATGACCTGCTGCCTTCTTAATAAACGACTTGAACGTTTTGAACGACTGGAACGATTGGAACGCGTTTATTGAATTACGGCGCCCCCATGATCTTGCGGAAGTCCTGAATGTAACTCTGCAAGTTCACCCCCAGCTTGGGATTGACCACATAGTCCGGCTTCACCTGAAACTCTTTGAACTGGCTGCGCACGCCCTTCATGGTGCTGCCCTTGCCCAAGGTGCCGGCCAGGAAACTCTGGGCTTCGTCGGACAGCACCCATTCGACGAACAGCAATGCCGCGTGCGGGTGCGGCGCATTTTTCATGACAAATAAGCCTTCCGGCTTGACGATCGACGGAGACAGAACTTTGAAGCCCAACGGCGCGCCCTTCTCGCGGATCGCCGCCGAAGTCTCGCCATTGATTGCGATGCCGATTGGAAACTCGCCCGAGGCCACCACCTGAGTCGTCAAGGTCCCGCCGCGGCGGTAGCTCAAGTCCTGCTTCGATAGGCGTGTCAGGTAATTCACCGCCTTCTCACGCCCCCACGCTTGCTCCATTGCCGCCAAAATATAGCCCGCCTCCGGATCGAAAAGCATTTTGCCTTTCCACGCCGTACCGAGCAGATCGTCATAGCTTTTCGGCGCCTGCTCCGCCTTCACCTGGCTGGTGTTGTACATCAGCGCAGTGGTCAATGAATACATGCTATGCCAAGTGCCGCCGGGATCGAACGTGCCGTCGAAGTAACGGTTGGCGCCGGGCACTTGATAGGCCTGCACGAGATTGGCGTTCAGCAACTGGTAACCGTAGCTCAAGTCGACCTGCACCACATCCACCGCATGCCGTCCCGCCCGCGCCTCAGTCAAAGTCCGATTGAGAATGCCGTCGCGCGGCGAGAAATAATGTTGCAGCGCCATGGCGCGATAGCGCGAGTTGTAAACCCGCGCCAACGGCAAAAACTCGTCGATCGGCAATGTGCCGTAATAAGCCAGCTCCCCCTCGGCCTGCGCGCCTTTGAGTAAGTAGGCAATTCGATCCTGGGCTTTGAGCGCTTTAACTTTAGCCGCCACCTCGGCGACCGTGGCGGCCTGAAGTGGCACGGACAGCAGGATCGAGAAAGCCGCAACAATCCACAGCAGTGTTACCGGCAAGTGTTTTTGCATCACCGCAACTCCTAAACGCGGAATAATATACTCAAGGTACGAGCCGACAGTTCGTTTTATAGAACCGCTGCGCGAGCGTCAACTTGAGCGGCGCAGTCGAGCGCAAGAAGTCTTCGGAACCTCGTCTTAGCGCGCGATCGGCGCGTTCCAAATCTTCAGCGCCGGAGTATCGTAGTAATAGCCAAGAACACATACAGTCGCGGTGTCGAGCAACAAGTGTTCGCCGAAGCTCGGCGGCAGGTTGATCCAGCGCGCGGCAAAAACGCGGAGAATGTGCCCATGTGCGAACAGGGCGACGTTGCCGTTGCTGGCGCGAACTTTGGCGACCACGCGATCGGCACGGGCGGTAACCTGCTCCGGTGTTTCGCCGCCGGGACAGCCGTGATGAAAGACCGACCAACCGGGTCGCAGCGATTGAATTTCTTTGGTCGTCAGCCCGTCGTACACGCCGTAGTTCCATTCCATCAAATCCGTCTCGACAGCGGCAGATTCCTGCAATCCCGCCAATCTGCAGGTTTCGCGCGCACGATGAAGCGGACTGCTGAGAACCGAGACAAAGCTTTCCCGCGCCAACACAGATTTCAACGACCGCGCGGTTTCGCGCCCGCGCTCGGTAAGCTCTACATCGGTAACGCCGGTATGTTTACCGGCGCGGCTCCATTCGGTTTCGCCGTGGCGGACCAGATATATTTTTTGGGAGTCGCGTTCCATCGATCAATTCGGACAGAAGCCGGCGCAGCGTATCGCCGCGGCCCTAACACATTGCGCTACGCAGAGGCTCCGCTAGGAATCTTTCGCGTTCTTTGCGAATGCTGCAACTATCTTTCCCCGATTTTCTCTTTCAAGAACGCCTGCCAGTCGCCCGCGACTTTGTCCTTCAACTCGCGGCTGGCGCCGCTCGATTTCGGAAACTTGTCACGCCATTCATACGGCCGCGTCGCGTCGATGATGGCGCGCGAATTGAAACCTTTTTCGCCGACGGGAATGCGCGGATCGAGCGGCCCGCTCCAGCAGCGCCGCAAGATTTCGATGGAGTCCACCGGCTCGGAGCGCGAGCTGATTGCCCAGATGACTTCCTCGGTGTTGGTGATGTCGATGTCTTCATCGACAACGATGACGTAGCGTCCGAGATAGGCGCCGGAGCGGCACTGGCTTGCGATCATCGCCGCTTGGCGCGCGTGGCCGGGATAGCGCTGCTTGATCGCCAGCACTGTCATGAAGCGGCCGCCTGACGGATGCGACCATACGGCTTGGACATCGGGCACGCCGGCTTCGTCGAGAGCGTTCCAGATCAACGCGGAGAGCATCAAAGAGAAATGCAGGTTGTCGCCGCTCGAAGGTTTGAGCAGCGGGAAGCCGCATAGAATTGGATCGTTGCGGTGATACACCGCCTTGACGCGGATCACCGGAACAGCAGGTTGGTTGCTGGCGTAGTACCCGGTCCACTCGCCGAAAGGCCCTTCCGGCATGAAATCGTTCGGCGCCACTTCTCCTTCGATGGCGATTTCCGAGTCGGCGGGAATCGGCAATCCGGTGAGCGGACCTTCGACGACGTCACGTGGGTGGCCGATGATACCGCCGGCATATGCGTATTCGTTCACCCGGTAGGGCACGTCGGTCGAGGCGACGAGAAAATTGATTGGATGATGGCCGAAGGACACCGCGATGGGCAGAGGCTTCCCTTCGGCGTGAGATTTATCCCGATGCACGCGGCCATGCTTGCCTGGCGACATGTGCAGTCCCATGTGATCGCGGCCATGGATCATGATGCGGTAGGTGCCGACATTGACCCAGCCTTCTTCGGGATCGCGGGTGATCACCAAATCGTCGGTGCCGATGTACCGGCCGCCGTCGAGTTCATGCCACTGCGGCACAGGAAATTTAAACAGATCGATGTCGGCGCCCCTCTGCACATTGTCAAACAGCGGCGCGCTTTTAACTTTGCGCGGCTCGATGGGCTGGATCTTTTTCACCTGCTGGCGCCAGCGCTGCACGAACTCGAAGGGCGCGAGCTTGGGATCGATACCCACGGTCAGGGCAAGCCGTTGTAACGACGACAACAAATTGACCGCTACCCGATGACCGGCCGGATATTCTTTGATCTTGTCGAAGACAATCGCCGGCCGGGTCTTCGAGCGCTCGTTGATCAGTTCGGTCAACGTCGACAACTCCAACTTCCAATGGGCGTCGTTGACGTTCATCAACTGGCCGAGTTTGTTTACTTCATCGAGCCATGTTCGTAAATCTGCCATAACAGTTTTTCGCTTTCGGTTGAGTTGCTTAAGTAAAAGGTTGCAATCGTTCCAGCCGTTCCACCGCTACGCTCCGTTCCATCCCTCTCCTTCATCCCCCCCGGCGACGCGGGGGAGGAAAGAGGTGGGGCTGAAACCTTTGGAACAGTTGGAACGACATGGAACTCAGTTTTTCGGAGGAACCGGCACCGCCGGCACCGACATCGATCTTAATGACACCTCGGGTTCCTCGCGATAATGACCGAAGGCGCTGACGATCGGTGCATCATTGACCGAGAACAACAACGCTTCGTCGGTTTTGGAACGGTTGACATGCTCATGCCATGCCCAGTTCGGCACGGCAAAGCAATCGTTCTTCGTCCATTCGAGCGCTTTGCCGTCGACGATGGTCGTGCCGTCGCCGCCGGCGACGAAGTAGACCGCGCTCGAGGTATGGCGATGCTTCTTGGTATGTTCGCCCGGACGCAGCAGTTGAATCCAGCAGCTGAGGGTCGGCAAGGTTGATCCGCCGGTGATCGGATTGACGTACTCCAAAGCAATGCCGTCGTAGGGACTGCCCGGCTGGTCGGCC
>DASSGE010000410.1:0-4860 GCA_035693605.1 Binatia bacterium | reverse complement strand
CAGAAAGGATCGCGTTTGATCTGCACGCTGTAACCTTTAGCGCGCAGTTGATCTAATAAGAGCGCGGAAAAATTCGCCGGCACGACCAGCGAACGGATGCCGCGCTCGCGAAAAATTAAATCGACGATGTCGATGATCGCTGCCGGCACCTTGCCGAGCTTGCGCAGTTTTTTTTGGTAGAGCGAGAGCGATAACACCCGGTCGGCATGGGCTTGCTTTTTGGCACGATCGATTTCCAGATCGCTCATGACGATGTGGCGATGGTTCTTGTGCTCAAAGAAAATAAACGGATCGGGCACAAAAAAACCAGTGGCGTAAAGCATGTTGGCGTCGCCTTCACTGGCGGCGTAGAGCAGGATCGCCTGATTCGTTTTGAGCTGGATGAGTTGCGGTCCCGACCCGCTCGCTGTGTTTTGCGATTTTGCTTTGGCATCGAACATAGTTGTTGTCGCGCCTCGATAGCTATGAGTTGATATGAGCGTTCGGGGTTGGGTCCAATTCATGCGTGCAACTGCGCTGGCGCGACACGTGCGGAGTAACGAGTTCTTGGTCAACGCCCGACTAGCGCTCTATGCCTCTGTGACAAATTCTCCTTGACCGGGTATCGCGTCAGTTTATGAGTTTTTTTTGCTGCGTTCACGCTAACAAGTTGGTTATGGAACTGCAAGTTTCCTTGTGAATTCGCGTGATTCGGTTGACAGTCGGGTCCCTTTTGTTATGATGCCGCCACTCGCTGGCGAAACTACATTTGCGTTCCCGTCCAAGGAATCCCTCTCGATGACGATAGCCAACAATCTCGACAAGCTCCGCGAACTCAACGACAAGGCTGAAGCTGGCGGCGGTGCCGACCGAGCACGCCGACAGCATGAACAGGGTAAACTTTTAGCGCGCGAGCGTCTTAACATTCTGCTCGACAGCGGCAGTTTCGTCGAGATCGATCGCTTGCGCACGCATCACAGCACTGACTTTGGCCTCGATAAACAGAAATTTTTAGGTGACGCGGTGGTTACCGGCTACGGCGCCATCGACGGCCGCCTGGTTTACGTCTACTCGCAGGACTTCACCGTCTTCGGCGGCAGTTTGAGTCGGGTGGTCGCCGACAAGATCTGCAAAATCATGGACATGGCGATCAAGAATGGCGCGCCGGTTATCGGCATCAACGACTCCGGTGGTGCTCGGATTCAAGAGGGTGTGGACAGTCTTGCCGGATATGGCGATATTTTTCAGCGCAATGTCATGGCTTCCGGAGTAGTGCCGCAAATCACGGCGATCATGGGACCGTGCGCCGGCGGTGCGGTCTACTCGCCAGCGATCACCGATTTTATCTTCATGTGCAAGACCAACAGTTATATGTTCATCACCGGTCCGGACGTGATCAAGACGGTGACTCATGAAGAAGTTAGCAAGGAAGATCTGGGTGGCGCGGAAACGCACACGGGCAAGAGCGGCGTGGCCCATTTCACCGCCAATACGGAGAAAGACTGTTTGCTGATGATCCGCGAACTGGTCAGCTTTCTGCCGAGCAACAATCAAGAAGATCCGCCGTTCCGGGCGACCAATGACGATCCGTTGCGGCGCGATAAACGGCTCAAAGACCTTATCCCGGATAACCCTAATCGTCCCTACGACATGAAAGAGTTGATCGTTGCAGTGGTGGACGAAGGGTATTTTTACGAAGTGCAACCAGAGTTTGCGCGCAATATTCTTATCGGCTTTGCCCATGTCGGCGGCCGCTCCATCGGCATCGTCGCCAATCAGCCGAATACCTTGGCCGGTTGTTTGGATATCAATGCGTCGGTGAAGGCGGCGCGCTTCATCCGCTTCTGCGATTGCTTCAATATTCCAATCGTCACGTTTGTCGATGTACCGGGTTTCTTGCCAGGTACCGAGCAGGAATATCATGGCATTATCCGCCATGGCGCCAAGTTGCTGTATGCTTACGCCGAAGCGACCGTGCCTAAGGTGACCATCGTCACCCGTAAAGCCTATGGCGGCGGCTACATCGTGATGGCGAGCAAACATCTGCGCGGCGATGTCAATTTGGTTTATCCTACCGGAGAGATTGCCGTGATGGGGCCCGAGGGGGCGATCAACATCGTCTTCCGGGAAGCGTTGCAGAAATCGTCTGATCCAGCCAAGACTCGAGACGAATTGGTGAACAATTATCGCGAGACCTTCGCCAATCCTTTTAAAGCCGCGGAGTCAGGGTACGTTGACGGAATCGTCTATCCCGAAGATACCCGACCGACATTGATTCGAGCCTTGGAAATGCTTAAGAACAAGCAAGATCACAATCCGCCCAAGAAGCATGGGAATATTCCACTGTAAAACAGGCAATAGGCAACAGGTGTTAGGCAATAGTCGGAATTCGGACGGTTGCTATCACACTTTTGCCTATTGCCTACTGCCTGTTGCCTGCTTTCATGTTTAAACGAATCCTCATTGCCAATCGTGGCGAGATCGCGGTGCGCATCGCGCGGGCTTGCCGCGAGCTCGACATCGAATCCATTGCGGTCTATTCGGAAGCCGATCGTGAATCGCTGCATGTCAAATACGCCGATTACGCCTACGCCATCGGTCCGGCGCCGTCGACGCAGAGCTATCTGGTCATTGATCGGATCATCGATGTCTGCAAGAAGAGCGGCGCCGAGGCGGTTCATCCGGGTTACGGATTCCTGGCGGAGAATGCGCGTTTTGCGCAACGCTGCAAAGACGAGGGAATCGTCTTTATCGGTCCATCACCCGAAGTGATCGATCAAATGGGCGACAAAGTTAAAGCGCGCCAAATCATGAAAGCCGCCGGTGTGCCGGTGGTGCCAGGGTCGGATGGCATTCTGACTTCCGAAGAGGAAGTGCTGCAAACAATGGAAGGGATCGGCTATCCCTGCATGTTGAAAGCGGTGGCTGGCGGCGGCGGTAAAGGTCTCAGGCTGGTGCGCTCGCGACGCGAGGTTTCGTCGGCCTATCGTGCGGTCGGCTCCGAAGCCAAGTCTTCGTTCGGTGATTCGCGCCTGTATGTCGAAAAGTTTATCGTCAAGCCGCGTCATGTTGAAATCCAAATTCTAGCGGACAGTTATGGCCGGGTGATTCATCTTTACGACCGTGAGTGTTCGATCCAGCGTCGTCACCAAAAAGTCATAGAAGAGTCTCCGGCGCCGGGACTGGAGGACCGCACGCGCCGGCGCATCGGCCGGATCGCCATTCAAGGTGCGCGCGCAGTCGGTTACGTCGGCGCGGGGACGTTGGAGTTTCTCCTCGACAGTGAGCAGAATTTTTATTTTTTGGAAATGAACACGCGCCTGCAAGTCGAGCATGCGGTGACTGAGCGGGTGATCGGCATCGATCTGGTTAAAGCGCAAATCGAAATTGCCGCCGGCGGTTATCTGCCCTGGCGCCAGCGCCATATCACTCAAACCGGTCACGCCATTGAGTGCCGGATATACGCAGAAGACCCCGAGCGCGACTTCATGCCGTGTCCCGGCCGCATCGAGGGTCTGCGCTTGCCCGAAGGATTGGGTTTGCGCAATGATAATGGCGTTTATGAAGGCGCTGAGGTGTCGATCTATTACGACCCGATGATCGCCAAGCTGATTACCTGGGGCGAGAATCGCATTGAAGCCATTCTGCGCATGCGCCGGGCGCTGCGCGAATATCAAGTGCGCGGCATCAAGACCAACATTTCGTTTCATCAATGGATTCTGCGCCATCCCCGATTCATGTCTGGCGACGTCAATACCGGGTTTATCGATGAAGAGTACAATCCCAAAGCCAATGAAGAAGTCTATCCCCATAAGGAAATCGCTCTTGCTTCGGCGGCCATCGCAGCGCTGCACAGCGAGCATGAACTTACCTTGGGTTTGCTTGCCAAAGGCGCAGCCCAACCGTCCAAGTGGCGTCAACAGCGCGCGTCGTTGCGCCGTTCTGCCGCGCCAGGTAGCCGCGGCTGGCGGCGTTAGAGGACTCGACCATGGCTTTTATCGGCAAGCTCGGCGATCAAAGCTTTACAGTTGAAATCGAGGAAACCGGTAAATCGGTCTACCGCGTCTCGGTGGATGGCAATGAGTTTGTCGTTGACGGCAAAAAAACCGGGCGGACAAATTATTCCCTGATCGTCGACAACCGCTCTTTCGAGATCGAGGTCGATAATACAGAAGATGACTATCGGGTTCTTGTCGACGGGCGCAATTACCATATCAACCTGGTCGATGAGCGGCGCATGCGTGTCGGTGGCAACCAGGGCGCTATTGAACTGCAAGGTCGGCAAAAGGTTTCCGTGCCGATGCCGGGGAAAGTGATCGCCGTATTGGTGTCTGAGGGAGATCAGGTTGAAAAGGGCCAGGGATTGGTAATCGTCGAAGCGATGAAGATGGAAAACGAAGTGCATAGTCCGATCGCCGGCGAAATCAAAGAGATTAAGGTGAAGCCGGGAGACACCGTTGAAGGCGGCGCGTTGTTGGTTGTCGTCGAGTAGGCGGCAGTTGACGAGATTTTCGCGGACCAATTCTTGTCAGCCTAATTCTTTCATGTTATAGCAGCGCAGCATGATCCCGAAGAAATGTTTTTTTACCAAGGGTGTCGGCGTCCACAAAGAAAAGTTGGCGTCGTTCGAGTTGGCATTGCGGCAGGCGGGTCTGGCTTACTGCAACCTGGTGTTAGTGTCGAGCATCTTCCCACCTTACTGCAAAAGGCTCTCCAAGGAAGAAGGGGCGAAGCTTCTCCGCCCCGGTGAAGTTGTGTTCAGCGTATACGACCGCGAGAGCACCAACGAGCCCAATCGCCTGGTGGCAGCTTCGGTAGGCGTGGCGATCCCGTCGGATGAGAGCCAATACGGCTATCTGTCGGAGCACCATTCATTTGGTG
>DASSGE010000409.1:0-3332 GCA_035693605.1 Binatia bacterium | reverse complement strand
CGAATCTTATCCTGCGCCTGCGCCGCACTGGCCGAGACCATCAGCAAAACCGAAAGAGAATAAAAAATATTGCGCCAGCGACTACTGAAATCGTTCATAGTCCCTCCGTTATGTCACTGTCATACTCACGCCTCACGCCTTCCCGTGCAACTTCGCATACACCTTCTCCGCCGTCACCGGCGTGTCGAAGATCCGCACACCGCAGGCGTCCGCGACGGCGTTGGCAATCGCGGCAGGCGGGGTGACGTTGGCATGCTCGCCGATGCCTTTGGCCTCATAGGGTCCGGGACCGTTTTTCCCCTTGACCAAAACCGTCGTGAATTTCGGAATATCGAGAATGTTTGGGATCTTATATTCGCCCAAATTCGTCGTCGTTACTTTGCCTTGATCGTGGGTGAGCTCTTCCATCAAGCCGCTGCCGATGGCCATGATCGCCTCACCGTCGATCTGCCCTTGATGGCCGAGCGGATTGATGATCGTACCGACGTCGTGGGCGCTGACGAATTTGTTGAGCTTCACTCGGCCGGTCTCGCGATCGACTTCGACCTCGGCGACTTGGGCGATGAACGAAGTCGACGAACCCTTGCGCGGCACCTCGGTGTCGACGCTGACCGTCACCGGCCCACCGCTCGCCTTGACGATCTCGCGCAACCCCAACGGCCTGGCTGTTAAGCCGGTGGCGGAAAATTTACCCTTTTTGTAAATTACCTGATCTTCCGTGCAACCGAACACGTTCGCAGCTTGGGCGCAGAGTTTTTTGCGCAGCTCGGCCGAGGCCTGGTAGGCGGCGGCGCTGTTGATATTAGTCGAGCGGCTGCCACCGAAACCGACATCGACGCTATACGAAACATCGGCCGTGTTGCCGATGCGACAGCGAACATTTTCATACGGCACCTGCATCTCCGCGGCGACGGTCTGGCAAAGCACGGTCTGTAATCCCGTTCCCTGATCACCGGCAACGGTGAACACCGTAAACGTGCCATCCGCCTCCGCCGTCAGGTTGACCCAAACCTTGCCGGCCCCCGTGCCCCGCTCGTACATCGCCACGCCGCGGCCGACGTTGGCGCGTTTGGGCGCATTCCAACCCGCCGCATCGAGCGCCGCCTGCAAGGTTTCTTTGGCTTTCACGCCGCTCCAGGATTTGCCCAGCGCATTCTCTTCGCCCTCGGCGACCAAGTTCATCATGCGAAACTTGGCCGGGTCCATCTTTAACTCTTTGGCGATCAAATCCATGTGCGACTCGGACGCGAACACCGCTTGGATCGCACCCGGCGCGCGCCAGAAACCGCAAGGCACCGTATTGGTATAGACCTGCAATGCCTCCATGTAACTGTTGGCGATCTTGTAGGGCGTCGCCGAACCCGCGCCGCCGATGCTTGCCCGTCCTGGTTTCATGCCGGCATAGGCGCCGGTGCCGTGGATCGCCTGCAAATAGCGGGCGGTCATCCGGCCGTCGTGCTTGACGCCGGTTTTTACTTTCACCACCGTGTAGTGATCGGGATTCATGGCAGTCAATTCTTCACTGTGCGAAAGCACGATCTTGACCGGCCGCTGCGCCTGCTTGGCAAGAAAGTAGCAGATCGGCAATTCGCCGGCGCCGCTTTTGCCGCCGAAGTCGGCGCCGACATGGACCGCTTGCAGATGAATCTGACTTGGCGGAATGCCGACCGCTTTGGCGAATTGCCCGCGCGTGCCGAACGGTCCCTTTGTCGATGCCCAGGCGTTGACCGTGCCGTCGTCTGCGATTTTCACGAGAAACGCTTGCGGTTCGAGATAGCCCTGGTGATGGATCGGCATGCGGAAGGTATGTTCTAAAACCAGGTCGGCTTCGGCGAAGCCTTTTTCGATATCGCCCTTGCCGAAGGTTAACTTATTGACCACGTTGCCGCCGGCCGGCGCCATAATCTCCTTTGGCGCTCCATCGTAAGCCGGCGCGTCGTCATGCAACACCGGGGCACCGGGCTCCATCGCCTCGAGCACATCGAACACCGCCGGCAGCTCTTCGTACTCGACGTCGATCAAGCTACAGGCTTCCTCGGCAGCGTCTTTGTCTTCGGCCGCCACGGCGGCGACCCGGTCGCCGACGAACCGCACTTTGTCCCAGCACAAGACGGGAATGTCGCGAATACTCTTGCCCTGAAAGCGCTCCGGCTCGTCCTTGCCGGTAACGATCGCTTTCACCCCGGCCACTTTCCAGGCTTTCGATGTATCGATGTTCTTGATCCGCGCATGAGGATAGGGACTGCGCAGGATCTTTCCCCACAGGGCGTCGGCAAAATGCACATCCGCCCCATAAATCGCTGCGCCGCTGACTTTGTCGGCGCCTTCGACCCGACCGACTGCCGCGCCGATAATCGAACTGCTGTTTGCCATGAACTCTGCTCCTTCGCTTGCTTGATGCTTTTTAGATGGTTAGTTTGACTCGAATCGTGAACTCCCAACACTCAGGCCATTGCCGCGCCTGCAAAGCGCGTGTGCACGAACTGCTCAGCGTAATCTATGGCGCATGCCGGACACATCGACAATTCCCTTGGCCGGCCCGTCCGGAAGATTACGCCGATACGGCGATCGGCGATACTCTCCAGCGTATATGCGACGCCCTCGGCGCTGTGCGCGGCCATTGCGACTTCATCAAGAGCGCGCAGATGCCGCCGTGCGACTACTTCATCGTCGACCCGCCTTTTATCGTAGAATTCGACGAGAACCAACACTTTTCGCAGCCCAGACTGGCGGCCCTCGCGAACTATCCGGAACAGATTGTCGTCGGCTTCTCAATTTCCAAATGGCAAAACCTCTGTCGCGAAATCAACGCCGTGGACGACACGCCTTTCGACCGCGACGAGCGGCGCGCCTGGTACGATACCCTGCGCGATTTGCTGCCGCTGGTGCACGGTTATCGGCCGACGCTGCGGCTTTACGCCGGCGATTTCGAGTTTTGCGCCTTGGATGCGAATAAAGCAGCTGATCGGGCGCTGTTCCGCCAATTGCTAAGCGACTTGAGCCAAAGCCGAAGACTTCCTCTAGTTTGAACTCTTGAACCCTTTGACCTTGAACCGACCAACCAAAGTCTGCGTTCCCGAAGACTTTGGCCGGCTCGCTCGTATCAGCAATAGAGGAAGCCTGCAGCGAGCACATTGGCGACTTGGTTCATTGGATTGTATGATCTTGGCGTTCGCCCGACTACCTGGAGTTCTTAGACGAGACTATGGCGCTGGCATGGCCCGAGAAGGATGATCAAGAATTACTCGCGTTGGTGCGGGGCGGCAGCCACCCGGCCTTTTCGGAACTGGTGCAGCGTCACACCGGGCGGTTTTACCGGTTAGCCTTTCGCT
>DASSGE010000408.1:0-3030 GCA_035693605.1 Binatia bacterium | reverse complement strand
CCTTGCGGCAATAAGTAATCGCCTGACGCAGCGCATGAGGCCGATCGGTTTCAAGCATCATCGACTGCTTGACCGTGTCGTAAACTCCGATGGCTCCAGGCATATGGGTTTCCATGCCGACGGCGTCAATGCAACGGTCGGGACCGCGGCCGCCGGTTTTGTCGTTGAGCACCTCGAACAGGTCTTCCTTTTCATAATTGATCGTTTCAGCGCGGCCTTTTTCTTGCGCTAACTTGAGCCGCTCGGGCAGCCGATCGATGGCAATCACCCGCTCGGCGCCGAGCATATAGGCGCTGCGAATGGCAAACTGTCCGACCGGACCACAGCCCCAGACGGCTACGGTGTCGCCCGGCTCGATAGCGCAATTTTCCGCCGCCATGTAGCCGGTCGGAAAGATGTCGGAGAGAAACAATACTTTTTCGTCGTCCAAGCCGCCGGGGATTTTCAAACAGCCGACATCGGCAAACGGCACTCGCAGATATTCAGCCTGACCGCCGGCGTAGCCGCCGAGCATATGCGAATAGCCAAACAGCCCGGACGGCGAATAGCTGTACAGCTTTTCGGCCATCCAGGCGTTGGGATTGCTGTTTTCACACAAAGACCACAATTGCTTTTTACAAAAAAAGCATTCGCCGCAGGCAATCGTGAAAGGCACGACCACGCGATCGCCGGTTTTGAGCTTTTTCACTTCCCTGCCGATCTCAACCACCTCGCCCATGTTTTCATGACCGAGGATATCGCCCTTCTTCATCGTCGGAATATAACCGCCGTACAAATGCAGATCCGAGCCGCAGATCGCGGTAGTCGTGATCTTGATGATGACGTCGCGCGGGTTGACGATCTTGGGATCGGGGACAGTTTCGACGCGAACATCTTTTTTACCGTTCCAGCAAAGTGCTTTCATAGTGGTTCCTGATTCTTTCTATTTCATGATGCTTGGCGAGCCCATCTGCGCATGACGCTCGCGTTGACAGTTACAGATCGATGGTCTGGCTGCCGCCGTTTTCACTGCGTCTTTGTTGCGACTGGCGGCGCGCCTCCTCGGCAGTTCGGTCGAGACAGAGCACATCGCCCTCGACCGCGATCACTGCGTCGAGGTCGATATACTGATGCTCGCCTTGCGCGTTGGCGCTGTCTTTGGTCAGCTTGATGCGCCCGCCTTCGAGCTTATCGACTTTGCCGACCGGCTGGCCGTCGGAACCGCGTACCTGCATATGTTCGCGAACTTGCGATGCTGCGATCATCGGATGGTTCCTTTCATGGCTGGGTTCCACCTGTTCTTCCTGCCCGTCACGCTGTCTCGCAGCAGAAGAAGATCGCGGCTGAATATGATCCGGTACCGGCCAATACAAGCCTTCGCTCGTCGGCCGGTAGCGATCGCCGCGCCACCAGCTGCGCAATATGATGCCGGCGGCCAAGGCGGCAACGCCGGTCACCAACGGGTGAAGCGACGCCCGCGTATAGAGACTCGACTGCGCCACATGGCCCGGATAGTCGCCGCGTTCTTCGAGTTTTTCTGACGGCGCTTCCAGGGCATCGCGGCCGCTGCGCGGTTTGCCGCTGTGAGTGCCGGGGATGACGTATTTTTCGCCGTACTTGTCGGCCAAATGCGGCGCCATGTAACCCATGGCCGCGTTGCTCTTGCCGCCGGCGCCGACGAAGACGTCGCGCACCGGTGTCTCGGCGCAGTGCAAGATCGCCTCGGCAACCGCCTCGGGCGCATACACCGGCGCCATATGCTGCGGCGCGCTGGCAAGATAATTCCTCGCGTTAAGAGGAAATGGCGTGTCGATGGCGCCGGGTTTGATCAACGATATTGAAACCGGCGCGCCGTCGGCTTCCAGTTCCATGCGCAGCACATCGGTAAATCCCTTTACTGCGTGCTTCGACGCAGCGTAAATGCCCTGCAACGGGAGGGCACGTTCGGATTCGGTGCTGCCGACGTTGATCAGCGCTCCGCCCTTATGCTTTAGATGCTCGACCGCTTCGAGCGAGCCGTAAACCAGGCCCCAAAAGTTGGTTTCGAAGAGCTTGCGCATATCGCCGATCGGAATCTGCTCGAGCTTGCCGTACATGCCGATGCCGGCGTTATTGATCCAGGTGTCGAAACCGCCGAAGCGTTCGATGGCGGCGCGCGCAATGGCGCGCACATCTTCCTGATTGCCGACATCGGCTTCAACACAGAGCGCCTGGCCGCGACTTTTGCCATTGATTTCATTGGCAAGTGCTTGCAGGGCCTCAGCGCTGCGCGCGGCGAGCACTAGCCGGGCGCCGCGCGCGGCGGCCATGCGCGCGGTAGCCAAGCCGATGCCCGATGACGCGCCGGTAATCACCATTACCTGTTTGGGGATTTTCTTCAGGTTGACCTTCATCACCATCTCCCTGTGGCTTTTACACTCACTGCGCCGGCTGGCGCTTCGACAACGAAGTGTTCATGCGTTTGCGGCTTCCTTGCTTCGTCATGCCCGGCGGAGGCCGACGTGTATTTTTCAACGAAGTCAGTTCACGCATCCGTCCGCACACTTCATTCGCCGGCCATGCGGTCGCAGCTTTCGGCGCACCGTCGGCAGACTGAGGCACACTCCTGCATCTGGTCGTCTTCGGCGCCGAAGGCCGCGCAGTTTTCCGCGCAGCGTGCGCAGATCTCAGCGCATGCGGCGCAAGTTTCGGAGTGAAGCTCCGAGGCGCGTATCATAAAATCCGCACTGACCTGGCAGATCTGCACGCAATCGCTCAAAAGCCGGATATGCGCCAACTCAGCATGCGCACCGCCCATGCGTAAACAGTACTGCAACGTTTCGACGCAGACCCGGTAGCACTCAAGGCAGTTTTCAATGCAGTCTTCGAGGTCGGCATTAAACGCTGTTTGCGGTAGATTCATGATTCCTCCTTGTGAGCGTTAATGGCTTGCCCGCTGCTTAGCTCCGCCTGCGGTGCCGGAAAATTATGTGGCGCTGGCGACAAGCTTGATTGAATTTATGATCGTCAACTTAAGTAGCAAGGGCTATGCCCGCTATTCCCAGCAGTTAT
>DASSGE010000407.1:0-6848 GCA_035693605.1 Binatia bacterium | reverse complement strand
AGAAGAGTATTATGGCCAATACATCACGGCGGCCAAAAGAGGCGGCATGGCGGCAGTCTGCGGCATGGAGCATTGGCAGGAACGAATTAAGGCGCGCCCGGAAAACCGCAACGCGCTGATGCAAATGGACCCGCAGCATTTTATTCGGGTCATGTCGCGCTGGCAGGAATACTTTCTTAAAGGCGCTGACCTCCCGGTCATCGGCGCGACAGAAGCCGATCTGCGCTCGATAAAAGTCCCAGCCTGCATTATCCCAGGCAACGATCTCACCCACGGACGGCAAACCGGCGAAACCCTCGGCCGCCTGTTGCAGAAGAGCGAAGTCCATGTGCTGTTTCCCAAACACTACGACGAACCCTTGAGTCCGCGCGAGGAATGGGATGCCAAGGCCGGCGAGATGGCGGCGTTGTTCGACGACTTTCTGAAACGGTCCAATGTAAATTGAGATATCGTGATTGATGAAATACTTCTTTCACCACGAAGGCGCGAAGAGCACGAAGTTGGGAGGTTTTATTTTCCCAAACCTTCGTCTCACTAGAAAATAGATGTGCAAGTAAGATCTGGGCGACGAATTGGCACGAGGCTTCCGTCATACCGGCGCAAGCCGGTATCCATCCCCTCTCTCCCCTGGATGCCGGCCTTCGCCGGCATGACGAATCGAAGGAAGGAACCATGTGGTGCAGGTGACGCCGCAGTTTCATACATTGTAGACGAGCGTAAGTTCATGGTCACTTCGTGGTGACGAGATACTGACAACAATTTAAGAGGTACAGGAGAGCAACATGATCGAACCCCTAGACGCACTCAAAGACAAGATAGTCATGGTCGCCAAAATCTTGCAGCATGAACGGGTGATCGACGGCTACGGCCATATCACCGCCCGCTTGCCGGGAAATAAGATTCTCAGTACGCCCCACATGCCTCCCGGCAAAGTCGCCGTGCGCGATCTGATCATCCTCGATGCCGATGGTAAAAAGCTCGAAGGCCACGGCGAACCCAACGGCGAGACCGCCATGCACACCTCGATCTACAAGGCGCGTCCCGACGTAGAGTGCATCCTGCACTATCACGCCGACGAGCTGGTCGCAGTGGCCGCCACCGGCCAGGAGATCAAAGTGATCTCTAACTGCGGCGTCAATTTCCATCGCGGCACGCCGATTTACGACTCGCCGGTGCTGATCCGTAACGAACAACTGGGCGATAAAGTCGCAGCGACGCTCGGCGATAAAGTCGCGGTCCTCCTGCGCGGCCACGGCGGCACCGTGGTGGCGAAGAATTTGGACCAGCTCTGCCGTCTCGGTCTCGACCTCGTGCGCAGCGCCAAGCTCCAGATCATGGCCGCGCCCCTGGGCGATGTGAAAGTTCATAGCAAAGAAGAATGCGAAGCGATGACCAAGATCGAAACCCGTCCGGACGTGCATCGTCGATTTATCGATTATTACGTTTCGGAAGTTGTCGATTGAACCGCCGATCTCGCTGGGACGGTTCCGACTTCTCCCGGTGCTAAGATGATTCCTTTCCAGGACACCCAATTCCCGCTGGCTTTAAGCGGGAATTGGGGCAACTCCACTCTTACCTTTGGATCAGAACTTTCACGGCATAACCGATCCCGGCTGACTCTGGGCTCCGAGCACCGTCGTCGCCGCGCGGCGCGCTGCTATTTTTGTTCACTGCGCTGCACTCGCTGTGGTGTAACTTTGGTTAGATTAACTAGGAATCGCGTGCACAAACCATGGCAACACTCGTCATGAGTTGGCTGGAAACCATGCGACTTTCCACCTCCATAGACGGAACATGGTTTGCTTAAAATTCCCTAGCATTCACTACAAAAAGGAGGTTATCAATTATGGCTGATAGAGCAAAAGTATGCATCGACCGAGTGTTGCCGCAACAAATCATGCAACCCCAACGGATCATGAAGAGTCGTGGTCGGGAGCGTGCGATTTCACCGATTGGCAAGGCCTGGATGAACGGTTCGACACTTAAAGTTCGATTCATGGGCGGGACCACGGCCGAACAAGCAACGGCCAGAGAGCAGGCTGGCTGGTGGGGAGCGGTTGCCAATCTCACGTTCGAATTCAACAACGCTGGCAACGCCGATATCCGCATCGCCTTCGATCCCAACGATGGCGCCTGGTCTTATGTGGGAACGGACTGCAAAAGCATCCCGGTAAATCAACCAACTATGAACTTGGGTTTTCTCGACGGCGGCACCGCGGCCCATGAGTTCGGCCACAGCATCGGCCTCGCCCATGAACACCAGAACCCGAGCGGCGGCATAGAATGGAACGAACCCGTGGTGATCGCCGAACTAGCCAAGTCTCCCAATTTCTGGGACGAGGCCACAACACGCCACAACGTTCTGCGCAAGTACAGTATCGACCAGATCAACGGCACCGCCTTCGATCCCGACTCCGTCATGCTCTATTTCTTCCCGTCCTCGTGGACACTCAACGGGATCGGCACCAAAGCCAACGATGTACTGTCAACTATCGACAAACAGTTTATTGCCGGCGCCAAAATGTATCCCAAGACCGGCGGAACCTCATCGACCGCCGTGGAGTTGCAAGTCAACGCCGCCCGCCGCACTGCCGCAACCATCGGCAAAGTCGGCGAGGAAGACCTGTTTCGGTTCACCGCGGCACGAGATGGGCGCTATTTGATCGATACTCGCGGCCCCACCGATGTCGTCATGAAACTCTTCGGCCCCGATAGTGAAACCGCGCTAATCGCCGAGGATGACGACTCGGGCGTCGATACCAATGCTCAGATCGTCAGAGACCTGACCGCCGGCAACTACTTCGTCCAGGTGCGCCACTAC
Organism: Binatia bacterium; assembly: GCA_035693605.1. Classification (GTDB taxonomy): domain Bacteria; phylum Desulfobacterota; class Binatia; order UBA9968; family UBA9968; genus DP-20. The sequence goes on along the minus strand of DASSGE010000407.1, from coordinate 4,027 downwards.
AACCGTGCCAGCGGCATGGGCAATTATTCGATCAAGGTGCGGCGGCTATAGTCAGTCTTTCTGCGTTCCAGTGCAGTTTGATTCGCTTTAGCTGATCGACTCGCATTACCGGCAAGGAATGCTCCGCGCCTTGCCACTTGCCGCACCTTGCTTGCGCGCCAATGCCCAGTGTAAAGTGCCATGCATCATCGGTAGAAGCACTGTTCACGAGGGCATCAAATGAGCGCCGATCGCAATCCTTTCGCATCGATTCCCACAGACATCACAACCACCGCTGCCGCTGCTGACTTCGTCGAAAAGGTAACCTTCGACGCTATTCCCGCCGAAGCCCTGCGCGTCGGTACGAGATGTTTACTCGACGGCCTGGGTCTGTTCGTCGCGGGGTCGGAAGAACATACGGTTCAGTTGCTCGTCGAAGATGCCGAACAAATGGGCGGACGGGAAGACGCACTATTGCTAAGCCGCGGCAAGGTCAAAGTCCCAGCGTCCATGGCCGCGCGCGTGCTCGGCACTGCCGGCCACGCCCACGATTGGGACGACAGTCAGGTCAGCATCGATCCCGCCCATGTCTACGGCTTACTCACACATCCGACAATACCGCCGTTGTCGAGCGCGCTGGTAATGGCACAGAAGCTAGGCAGCATAGACGGCAAGACTTTCATGCTCGCATTCCTCACCGGTTTCGAAGTCGAGTGCAAAATCTCCGAGTGGATGTTGCCGCAGCATTATCTGCGCGGCTTTCACTCCAGCGGCACGGTCGGCACGTTCGGCGCATTCGCCGCAGCAGCAAAACTATTGGGATTGAAAGGCGAGCAACTGCGCAGCGGTTTCGGCATCGCCGCCAGCTTTGCCGCCGGCATTCGCTGCAACTTCGGCACCATGACTAAGCCACTGCACGTTGGCCGCGCCGCCGAGAATGGCGTCACCGCGGCACTTCTCGCCGCGCGCGGTTTCACCGCCGACCCAGACGCCCTCGACGGTCCGTGGGGTTACTTTGCGGTCCAAGGCGGCGGCGTTAGCGCTCAAAAAATTGCCCAAGGTTTTGGTAAAACCTGGACCATTGTCGAACCCGGCGTATCGATCAAGCCGTATCCCTGCGGCGTGCTCACCCATCCGACCATCGATTTGATGTTGAAGCTGGTGAGCGAAAACAACGTCAACCCGGATGAAATTGAAACCGTGAAAGTTCACGCCGGTTCGAATATTTTGAATCCGATCCGCTACCCGATCGCGGCGAATCATCTGCAAGCGAAGTTCTCCTTGCCCGCAGCATTAGCCATGATCGCGCTAGCCCGCAAAGCGGGCAAGACCGAATTCTCCGACGCATTCGTCGCCGCTGCGCCCATGCAAGCCATGCAAAAGCGCATCACCACCGAACTCGACCCCGAGATCGAAAAGATGGGCTTCGACAAAATGCGCTCGCGCATCGCCATCAAATTGACAAACGGCAAGATCATCGAAGGCTGGGCCGACGAACGCTACCGCGGCGGCCCGGATAATCCGCTGAGCGACGCTGAACTGGAAGCGAAGGCACGCTCCTGCTGCGAAGGCGTCTTGCATGGCACTTGCCAATCGCAGCTGATCGAGGCAGCTTGGTCCGTCACCAAGATCGCTAACGTACGTCAACTCATGGTGCTTCTGAATGGCGCCAGCAACTAATTGTTCCAACGGTTCCGCACGACAACGACCCATTAAATTAATACTTACAGGGAGGTCACTCTTGAAAATCGCCGACATTGAAATCATCGAACTGCAAAACATTCCGGTCACGCCGCCGCTGTTCAAACAGCCGTTGCGCACGGCGGTGCGCTTGCTGAAACTCAAAACCGACGACGGTCTGGTCGGCTTGTCGCAGATCGGCGGCTTTTTGCACGCCGCTACAGTCGCGGCGATCAAGCAGGAACTGCTGCCGTTCTTGAAAGGCAAAGATCCCCTCGAGAACGAGCGCTTGATGCATCAGATGCTGTGGAAGTTTAACACGCGCGCCCATGGAGGGGTGTGGAATTACGCGGTCAGCGCCATCGATGTGGCGCTCTGGGATATCAAAGGCAAGCTCTACAACACGCCGGTATGGCGGCTGCTCGGCGGCGCGCAAAAACAAATCCCAGCCTACATCACTTTCGGATTGCGCGCGTACAATCGCGACGAGTTGGCGGCGGCCGCCAAGCATTGGCAGACAAGCGGCCAGAACCGGCTCAAGGTTCAAGTCGGCCGGGTCAACATCCGCGGCGAGAGCGACCCGGGCGGCGCCAGCGCCGAGCACCGCAGCGACAACCCGGCCGAAGATGTGGCGCGCATGAAAGCCGTGCGCGAAGCGGTGGGCGATGATGCCGAATTGATGGCGGATGCCAACTGCCTGATGAAACTCGATACCGCGGTGCGCTGGTGCAAAGCCTTCGAGCCGCTCAACTTGACCTGGTTCGAAGAGCCGATCGTTCATAACGATCCGCATTTGCTGGCGCAACTGCGAAAGCAAACCAGCATCCCCATCGCCGCCGGCCAGTGGGAGAATTTCTCCCGGCTCGCCGATCTGGTGAAAGCCGACGCCGTCGACTTTCTCAATATCCATGTCCTGTCGATCGGCGGCTTTACCATGGGGATGAAAGCGGCGGGCTTGGCCCAGGCGTACAATTTGCCCATCGGCAACGGCGATCATTTCGACTTCCACCTCCACGCTGCCGTCCCTAACGGTTGGCGCGCCGAGATTCACGTCAACAACTGGCTGACCGCCAACGCGGTTTACAAAGAACTGCCGACGCTCGCCGACGGCTGGGTGACGCTCAGCGAGCGGCCGGGACTTGGGGTCGAGCTGAAAGAAGACGCAGTGAAGGAATTTAGCGTCAAATAAATTGCTACTAGCGACGAACTTTCGATACTGGAGGGATTGTGAAAAAACCTGTCCTCGCTTTGCTGTTTATCGCTCTCGGTTACTGCAGCGTTGTCCACCGATCACCTGCGCTTGCCCAGGAACCGTTCTACCGCGGCAAAACCATTCGCCTCATCGTCGGCTCGACATCGGGCGGTTTCTACGACCGTTGGGCGCGCATGTTCGCCAAGGCGATGCCCAAATACATCGCCGGCAATCCCGAGATCATCGTCCAGAATATGCCCGGCGCCGGCTCGGTGGTGGCGGCGAATTATCTATACAACGTCGCCAAACCCGACGGCCTGACCATGGCGATCGTGCAATACAGCGTCTATATGGACCAATTGGTCGGCCGCAAAGAAGCACAATTCGACGTGCGCCGGTTCGGTTGGATTGGCTCGCCGGCAAGCGAGACCGGCTTGCTCTACATGCGCAACGATGCGCCGTACAAGTCGATCCGCGACATCATCAAAGCCAAAGAGCCGCCCAAATGCGGTTCATCGGGCACCGTCAGCACCGACTACCTGCTAGCGCGCTTGCTGGAGGATTCCATCGGGGCGCGCATCACGTCGGTGCTCGGCTATCCCGGCGGCGCCGAGATCGACTTGGCCGTCGAGAAAAACGAAGTGGTGTGCCGGTCGCACAACATCTCGGCCCACTTTGGCCGCGAGCCGTTCAACAGCTGGCACAAGAAAGACTTCGACCGTCATATCGTTCAGACCGGCAGCAAACGCGATCCACGCCTGCCGGACACACCGACGATTTATCAACTCTTCGATGAGTACAAAGCACCGGACCTCAGCCGCCGCGTCTCCCTCGTGATCCTCGGCGGCGGCGAGCTCGGCCGGCCCTTTCTCGTTACGCCCGGAACTCCGGCCGACCGGTTGAAGATCCTGCGCGACGCTTACATGCGCGCCGCCAATGACCAAGACCTAGCGGCGGAAGCCGTTAAGGCCAGAATGGATATCGACCCGACGCCCGGCGACGAGCTCGAAGGGTTGATTAAAAAACTCATGGACCAGCCCAACGACGTCATCGACCGGGTCAAGAAGATGATGGGGAACTGAGCTGGCGTCGAAGATAACAACGTCGTAACCGAAAAGGAGATGTCCATAAAGTCGGAGGCCAGGGTCATCACCATAGCCGGCAGCCCTAGAAGGA
>DASSGE010000406.1:0-4466 GCA_035693605.1 Binatia bacterium | reverse complement strand
CCAAGCCGAACTTTTTCGCCAGGTCGGGATGATATTGCTCCTCGTTCATCTGATAGAGAAAGTATTTGAACAGCTCGGGCTCATGGGCGTTCTTGACCATGCACAAGGCAAAGCCCTTGAGCAATGCATGGTTGTGCAAGTAGTGCTGCAATGCCCAGCCCTGCAAGCGCTTTCTCGACAGCGTGCCGGCGCGCAGCTCGGTGAAATAGGGCAGTTCGACCAACTCTTCGACGCCGGGTTGGATGATCTCCTTGATGACTGAATCGACAAACGCTTGAGTAGCCATGTCAGTTCCTCTTTTCCTTGAATACTTCGTCGGTGAGCGTGTAATCCATCACCTGTGCCGCTGGCACCGGGGTGGGGATTAATTTCGCGGCATAAGCTTGATCGTAGATCTCTTGCAAGTCTTTGATTGGAATCTTGCCGTCTGTGGTGAAACCATTGAGCCAGGACTTATACGACTCCTCGGCGACTTTAACGGGAACTTTCCATTTGTTTTGAATGTAATTGACCATCCAGTTTTTTTCACGTCGGTTGAAGTCCATGGCTTCGAACACGGCACGAATGACGGTTTTCACTCCTACCGGATCTTTTTTAAGTTTCGCCTCGTGGATCGCCATGCCGCCGGAAGCCGAGCGCATGTTGAATTCGGGCGCCGAGGCGATTTCACGGTAGCCTTTTTGCGCCATCGTGACGTTGTGCGGCAGTGACAGCACGGCGGCGGCGACGCTGCCTTGGCTGAGCGACTGGACACTGTTCGACACCGAACCGGTCTGAATATAAGTGACCAGATCCGGATTGACGCCTTTGCGTTTGATCAGGTCCCGGGCGACGATGTCTTGCAGCGTCGCAAGGCGATCGACCGCGACGGTTTTGCCGACCAGATCTTCAGCGCGGCGGATGTCCGGACTGCCGATCAGCCAAAACAACGTACGGTCGTGGGTCACCATGATCCCTTTAAAAGGCAAGCCGCGCGCCGCGGCGACTAGTGGGCCGGTGATGCCGGTCAGATAATCGATCTCGCCCGAAACTAACGCCGAGGTCTGTACTGCGCCGGCGAGTTGGACCAAGTCGACATCGAGACCATGCTTTTTGAAGATGCCGGCGTCCTTGGCGACGAAGAACGTTAGAAAAGTCAGGCTGAACGCCGGGTAGCCCATGCGGACCTTTTTGAGTTCTTGAGCGTCTGCGCCGGGTAATCGGACGGTTGATAGTAACAAAAACACAATCAATAAAACTCGCGCAGTCAAATCTTTGTAGTGCTGGCGGCGTGATTCCATGGTTCCTTTCAGCGATAGGGCCGTCGATCAACCCTGCTTTTTATCTCGCCCACGCTGTTGTGGTCAAGAATATCGTCCTCGCCAGGGCTATCTTTTAGCGAAAACTTTGTCGATGAAGCCCTCTTTGGCGAGCTTATCGACCAGGCTATTATCGATCACCTTCGGCGTCAGAGTTTCAGCATCGATGCCTTTAACCGGTTCGAATTCCAAAGTCGTGGCGACGTTACGCGGATCGACACGGGGAACCTTTTCAATGTAGCGAACGACGATGCTATACATTTCTTCCAAGAAACCGGGATCGCTGCGCTTGAAATATTTTTGCAGCACCTTGAGCGTGGTTTCCCGGTCGTGGTGCATCAGCGCGACCGCTTCGATGTAAGCGCGCATCGCGCGTTCGACGGTGTCGGGATTCTTGCGCCAAAAGTCATGGGTGACCGCCATCACGTTCATGGCGAAGGGGATATCGAGATCTGCAGCGTTCAACAGGGGGCGCGCCGGCGCACGCGGTTTTACGGCGGTCACCATGCCGGCCAACTGTTTCTGCTCGAATGCGGCCTGGACCTCCGGCGCGCCGCCGAGGGGACGTTGGGTGACGGCCTTCTCCATGCCGAGTTTGCGCAGGATCAACGTGGTCACCGTGTGCGCCGTCGAGTTGTATCGCGTTATGCCGAGGGATTGCCCCTTGAGCTGATCGGTTCGGGTGATTTCGGGCTGGACATACAGCGTCATCGGCGGTTTGTTGGTCATGGCGCCGACGGTCAGCACCGGCGCGCCGCGGGCGGCCGCAAGGACGACACCGCTCATGCCCGGCGCGCTGAGTTCGAGACTGCCGCCGAGCAGGGCTTGGATATTGGTTCCGCTCGACGCGATGTAGACCAGCTGGACGTCGAGGCCGTATTTCTTGAACATCCCGGTCTCGTGCGCCATCCAGACACTGGCGACGGTGGGACCGACGACGGAATAGGACAACCGCAGCGGCGCTGCGCTGACTTCAAAGCCACCGATCATTAGCATTATGGCGAGCATACTCGACAGCTTCATCGCGGCGAGTGTAGCCCTGAGAGCGATGAATTTCGAGAGGGCGGTATTTGGATGGGGCTAGGTCGCCAATTTCTTGAGGTTCGGGTGTAATCGAGAGTCAATGGGCCAACGCCCACACTCTCCTAGCAAGAATTGTTGAGTATGGGAACGGCGTGCCGCTTTTTTTTCACATTTGGGAATTTATATGGCCTTTTTTTACGACTCTGACTTCAATATGTGGTATCGGTCTTGCGCAAGGGTCTCGCATAATGAATCTCGAATAGTGAACTCAACTAATCGTCTAAAGTCTCGAAAGGGAGGCATGGTATGGCTTGGAAAAAAATCGCTTTAATCGCGTGCGCGATATTTCTGGGCAGCTCGGTCGGTCATGCGCAAAAATATCCTGACAAAGTCATTACCATTGTCGTGCCGTTTACCGCCGGCGGACCGACAGATACCGTTGCCCGTTTGGTGGCCCAGCCGATGACCAGCGCTCTCAAGGCGCAGATCATCATCGAAAACGTCGGCGGCGCGGGTGGAACCATCGGCGCCAACCGCGTGGCCAAAGCCGCACCGGATGGCTACACGCTATTCTTGCACCATATTGGCCATTCGACGGCGCCGTCGCTTTATCGAAAACTGCCCTATGACGCGATCAACGACTTCGAGCCGATCGGCTTGATCAACGAGGTGCCGATGACGATCATCGCGCGGCGCGACTTTCCGCCTAAGGATATGAAAGAGTTGATCGCCTATCTTAAAGCTAATAAAGACAAGGTCACCTACGCCAATGCCGGCATCGGCGCCGCGTCGCATCTCTGCGGCATGTTGCTTATGAGCCAAATCGAGGTCGATCTGACCACCGTGCCTTATAAGGGCACCGCCGATGTGATGAAGGATCTCTTGGGTGGACAGATTGATTTTACTTGCGACCAGACAACGAATACCACCAGCCAGATCAAAGCCGATAAAGTCAAAGTCTACGGCGTGACGACCAAGACCCGATTGGCGACATTACCGAAAATTCCGACGGTGGATGAGGCCGGACTCAAGGGCTTTGAAGTTTCGATATGGCATGGGCTCTACGCGCCCAAGGGAACGCCGAAACCGGTTGTTGAAGCCTTGACCAAGGCATTGCAGGTGGCGCTCAAGGACAATATCGTGAAGCAGCGCTTCGCCGACCTGGGCACTGAACCGGTCGCTGAGAAGCGTGCTACGCCGGAAGCGCTACGGGTGCAATTAAAGTCGGAAATCGACAGATGGGCGCCGATTATCAAAAAGGCGGGTGTCTACGCAGATTGAGCTTAAGTTTTGCGAGCGACCAAGGCCGGGCTTTGTCCCGGCCTTTTTTTTGCTTTTGTTTTGGCGTGACCTGGTATACAAGGCGCGAGAACAATATCAAGGATACACGATTGTGAACTCATGATTCGTAGCACCAGAGACCTGTGGAGTGGCCTGATTTACATATGCTTTGGCGCTACCGCGATTATTCTCGGTCGTGACTATGGCATGGGCACAGCGCTCAAAATGGGCGCGGCTTATTTCCCGACGTTGCTGGGTTGGTTGCTTGTCCTGATTGGAGCGATCGCACTGGTCCGTGCTTTCGTGGCGCAATCGGCGCCGATTGGATCCTTTTCGATAAAAGGCCTCATCATAGTCGTCGGTTCGGTTCTGCTCTTCGGCTTAATTGTTCGTGGTACGGGGATGGTGGTCGCGTTGCCGTTACTGGTTGTTATCAGCGCCCTAGCCAGCAGCCGCTTCCGTTGGACTCCGACGCTGCTCATGGCTTCCGGACTGACGATTTTTTGCGTGCTAGTCTTCCTCAAGGGTTTGGGGATCCCGTTGCCTATAGTCGGCCCATGGCTGGGAGGGTGAGTTACGGCGATGGAGCTTATTGCTAACCTTGCACTTGGTCTGTCGACCGCCGCTTCCCCGCTTAACTTACTCTATTGCTTGGTTGGAGTGTTCCTCGGAACCGCCATTGGGGTACTGCCCGGTCTAGGCCCAACCGCCACAATCGCGATGCTCTTGCCAGTCACGTTTGCATTACCGCCGGTCTCCGCGCTGATCATGCTTGCCGGCATTTACTACGGCTCGCAGTATGGCGGCTCGACAACGTCGATCTTAGTTAACCTTCCGGGCGAAGCGGCCTCCGTTGTCACCACT
>DASSGE010000405.1:0-2108 GCA_035693605.1 Binatia bacterium | reverse complement strand
ATCACCCAGAGATTAGCGCCATCGGGCGCCCGGTCAACCTTTGAGTCGAACTTCGAATTGGGACAATCAACGCGCTTGCTTGTGCACCATCTCGAGCAGTTGCTGGTAGGACTTGAGCAAATCGGTGGAGGTCACGATGCCGCAGACCGCGCCTTCGTCGTCGACCACCGGCAGGCAATTGATACGCTTCGAGAGGATTTTCGAAACTGCATCGAGAATTGACGTGTCGCGTTTCACGGTGATCGGATTAGGGGTCATGATTTGGTCGAGTGACTTGGCTCGTGAATTGCCATTGCGCGCTAGACTACGCAAAATATCACGGTCGGAAATAACCCCCGCCAGCTTACCGTGAGCGTCGACTATAACACAGTGGCGGAAATGGCGATCGTTCATCAGCCGCACCACTTCGTCGAAACTGTGATGCGCGCTCAAAGTGACGACTTTGGCGACCATCACGTCGGCCACTTCAGTGGGTCCGATGACTAAGGAAAGCTCGCCCGGTTGCGAGTCCTGCAATGATTTTTGGCTTAGACTTTGGAGCATAGGGCACCTCTTCGTTTGAGGATTTTTACGGAATTGTCGCCTGACCAGTGCAAAATGAGCAATTCTCACACCAGATTTTTGGCTATTGAAGCCAATCCAGCGCTGGTCACGAGGCACCCCTCGATTGCCCGGAGGTTTCGAAGAAGGCGGGCAATTGGGAAGAAGTTCCAATAAATTGTCGACGATGTGTGTCCGAACCAGTCGAAAGATGTCCGTTAGTAGTGGCTGGATCGGCAAGGTACAGCTATGATCGTGGCCTAACTTCCTCTTGTATGCGGCCTATGCTAGAAGTTTGTCGACGCGCGGCTGAGGGAGGCATCGATGACACTAATTCTTAACAATGACGACGTTCAGAAAGCGCTCAATGTGAAAGACTGTCTGAACGTCATGGAGGAATCTTATCGCGAGCAGGCCGCAAGCCGCGCCGTCAACCGGCCGACATGCCATTCCTATCTGCCACACTCCTTGCCCAACTCTACCTACAGTTTTAAATCGGTTGACGGCGGCGTCGGCAAGTACGGCGTCTTGGCCTTGCGCATCACATCGGACGTTGTTCAGGAACAAGAAGTTCATGGCACCGTGCGCTTGGAAAAAATTCCTTTGGCGGGCAAAGGACTCTTCGTCGGGCTCGTGCAACTATACAGTTCCGAGACTGGCGAGCTGTTAGCGATCATGCCCGACGGCCTGATCCAGCAGACTCGAGTCGGCGTCACTAGCGCGCTCGGGATGAAAGTCATGGCGCGAAAGAATTCCGAGATTCTCGGCCTGATCGGCTCCGGCGGCCAGGCCAAAGCCCATTACCGCTACCTAACCGCGGTGATGCCGATCAAGAAAGTTAAAGTCTTCAGCCCCAACGCCGAACACCGCAAAGTTTTCGTCGCCGAGATGGAAAAAGAAACCGGCGTTGCCGGCGAACCGGTGGCCAGTCCAGAACAGGCCGTGCGCGGCTGCGATGTCATTTGCAGCGCAACCAATTCATCGCGACCGGTGGTTAAACTCGATTGGCTCGAACCCGGCATGCACTATAATTCGATCCGCGAGTTTGAAACCGATCTGGAAGTTTTGAACCGCTGTGATCCAATCGCCATCCATACCCAGTTCGGCGGCATCCAGCATTATCAACCGCCGGGAATTTTCGCAGACATGCCTGGCGTGCGCCGCGAAAAACCGCGCGACTGGACCAAGTACCCCGAGATCTGCGATCTGATCGCCGGCAAGGTGCCGAGCCGGACCAACCAACGACAGATCTCCTTTTTCTTGAACAACGTCGGCACCGGCGTCCAGTTCGCCGCCATGGGCTACTGCGCCTACAAAGCCGCCAAAGAGTCCGGCATGGGGCATGAGATACCGAGCGAGTGGTTCATGCAGGATATCAAGCCGTAAATGATCATCGCCCGCGTTAGCGGCCCATCAATTTCTTGAGCTTGTCCACCACGTCCTTAGGCTGCGACATGACTTCAGTCGCCAAAGCCTGGACTTCCTCGCCAGTGGTCGGATCCATGTCCAACCGCTTCTTCTTGGTCTCAGCGAGAAAATCCGGGTCCTTCATGGTTTTGGTAAAGGCG
>DASSGE010000404.1:0-2947 GCA_035693605.1 Binatia bacterium | reverse complement strand
CGGGCGTCGGCGGCAACCGGCTCCGTTCAAAAGTCGTCAAAAGGAGAAGCGTTAAGTACGGGCACCGGGGAAGGTATCGGTGGATCCGCCCTAGGGGCGGGCGGCCGCGGCGGTCCGGGGATCGTCAAAGGCATGGACTATGTCATTTATCAGAATCGTATGCTGAGTACGATCAAGAATAACTGGGTGTGGGTCGGGCCGCGCAGTAATATCAAAGTAATTGTGCATTTCAACATCAAAGACACCGGTGAAATTGTTGGACTTAAAATAGTACAGTCATCGGGAAACTCGTCTTACGACGAATCGGTCCTGAGAGCCGTGCGAAAATCGAGCCCGCTGCCCGCGTTGACAGAAAATATTCGCAGTGGCTTTGCCGAAGTCGAGTTGGCGTTTCGGCCGGAGGATCTGGAGGCTTAGTCGGATGAAGGTTTTGTTGCTCGTCTTATCTATTGTATTGGGACTCGACATTTCGTTGGTTTCGGCACAGTTTAAAGGAGAAATTGTCGGCTCTGGCGGCCAAAAATTTCCCATCGCGGTATCGCCACTTCGAAATATCGGGAACGCGACCGGAGATACCAATCGATATTCGACGGGAATCGCCGATTCGATCGTTCACGACCTCGAGCTGTCCGGTTGGTTTCGTGTCATCGACAGATCGAGCTATATTGAAAGTCCGCAGAAAAGTGGCATTACGCTCGGGTCATTTGATTTTAAAGATTGGTCGACCCTCGGTGCCGAGGGATTGGTAAAGGGCGGATTTTCGCTGCAGGGCGACGAAATCGTTGTCGAGCTTCGACTTTTCGATGTTTATCAAGGCAAGGAACGCATCGCGAAACGCTATACCGGCGGGGCGGGCCAATTCCGCCGCATTGCACATAAATTCGTCGACGAGATCATAAACCAATTCACGGGGATCCCTGGCGTCTTCAACACGCAAATGGCGTATGTGTCCAATAGTGGCGGTCGCTTCAAAGAAATTTTTTATTCGCACCTCGATGGAAGCGAGAAGCGACAGGTGACCGATAACCGGACAATCAACCTATCGCCGTCTTGGGGCACCAACGGACGGACGATTCTGTATTCTTCGTTTCAGGATCGCGGTCAAACTCTTTATCTCAGGGATTTGCCCAGCGGCAAAGACGTCCGATTCAATCCGCCCGGCGCCGGGCGCTTTCTCAGCGGTAAGTTGTCTCCCGACGGCCAAACGGTCGTAGCGACTTACGAGTTAGCTGGGAACACGAACCTCTACCTACTCGATCGCAGCGGCAGTGTGATCCGGCGCCTGACGCAAGACCCTGGAATCGAGGTGTCGCCAGCTTGGTCGCCAGATGGCAAACAGATCGTCTATGTCTCAGATCGCAGTGGTTCGCCGCAGGTTTTCGTCTTGGATATGCAAAGCGGCAAGACCCGCCGGGTGACTTACAGTGGTAGCTATAACACGTCGCCTGAATGGTCACCTAAAGGGGATCGCATTGTGTATACGGGTAGAGTCGGGAGTAAGTTTGCGATCTTCACAATTCCGGTAGAAGGCGGGGAGCCTCGCAGGCTTACGTCGGAGAGTTTTGACAGCGAAGATCCAACCTGGTCACCGGATGGCAGGTTTATTGCGTTCTCGTCCAATCGGGCCGGAAAATATCACCTCTATGTCATGCAGGCGGGCGGCGAGAACCAAAGACGACTGACGGGTTCTGGAGGCGACGATACCAAACCGAGCTGGTCGCCTCGCCTCGTCGATTAAGTTCGTAGCTTATTAACCAAGGCCAAGGAGGTTGTGATGGAGTTCCGTTCGAGGATGGCGTATTGCGGATTGCTGATGATGGTATCGATGGGATTGGGCTGCGCGCCCACGGCGGCCCCGAAGCCGTCATCGGCCGGAACTGGCTCAGCGTCGGCAAAAACCTCCGACACTGTACGCTCTGGGGACGGTCAGCGCAGCGGCACTAAAGAGTCGGATTTAGCGTCATCCAGCTTGAAAGCGCTACAGGAAGGAAAGCCGGCGATCACTTCCGCTTCGAGCCCCTTAAAAGACGCGTTTTTCGAATTCGATCGTTATGATCTCAGCAGTGAAGCACGCGGCGTACTGCAAGGCAACGCTGAGTGGCTAAAAAGTAACCCGTCTGCGCGTGTCGACATTGAAGGCCACTGTGATGAACGAGGTACCAACGAGTATAATCTCGCGCTCGGTGCCAAAAGAGCGCAGGCGGCACGGGATTATCTAGTCTCACTTGGGATAGCAGCGGATCGGTTGTCGACGACCAGTTATGGCGAGGAAATTCCGGTGTGTCAGCAGCGTTCCGAGGACTGTTGGCGGCAGAATCGTCGCGTACGCTTCGTCCTCGTCGAACGCCGGCCTACGACTTAACGCCGGTCAGGAGGAGCCCGCATTGCTGACTGATAAATTGTTATTTTTGCCAATAGCTTTAATGTTGGCTTCGACGGGGTGCGTAAACCCGCAACAGGTGGAGTTGCTCGAACGCGAACAGCGTCGTTTGCGAAGTGACGTCGGGACAATGCAAACGGATATCGACGCAGCGCGGACGAGTTTGGCCGATGCGCGGGCCAACATGCAGCAAATGCAACGCGACATTAGCGCGATTCGCGAGCGCATTGATGAAACCCGCGTGCAAGTGGGGCGGCAAATCGGTCAAACCAGCCGAGATGGCGATCAACGCGTCAAGAACTTGGAGGCCCGTTTAATTAAATTGGAAGAGGATGCCAAGGCTCAAGCGGAGCTTTTGAAAACGCGGGAAAGTGAAATCCAGCAGTTGAAAGATGCCGCGCAGAATGCGCAAACCGTTCAACCGACGACACCGGATGGCTATGCGGAAGCTGCGCTGGCAGAGTCGGACGGACCGCGGCGAGATTTTGAAAGCGGCTGGCGCTTGTTCGAGCGTAAAGAGTATCGATTGGCGGTTAATCGTTTTAAAGAATTTCTAAAAAAATACCC
>DASSGE010000403.1:0-4280 GCA_035693605.1 Binatia bacterium | reverse complement strand
GTTGGCGGCGGCTTTCAAAGCACAGCGGATGATTTCGACGGTGATCGGATCAACAGACATTTTGACTGACCTCAAATGAATGACGGGTGTAGATTCAAAAATTCAATATCCCCTAGACTTTTGATGCGAACTCCGGACAGCAATAGCCGACCACACCCGCGATAGAACCCACAACCATTGCCCCAGGTAATACAGAGCTAAAATTCAAACCGAACGCGGAAACTGCAAACCCGAATAGAATCAGGCTCACAAACCCGACCGCAAAGAAGCTAACTATGGCGATAATCCATCGCGATGTCATGGCTAGTCTTGCGTGTCACAGCCCCTTGCCGCCCTGCACCCGCGCAAAGAAACCTTCCTTGCGTAACTCCTGCAGCAAACTATTGTCGAAAAATTCTTCCGCTTTGGCGGTCTTCGCACCGGCGCCGCCCGGCTGGGTGGCGAGGAAGTTGAGCACCACGGCAATGCCCTTTTCCTCCGTCAGCGGCGGGAACGAAAATAGTTTGGAGTAGTATTCGTAACTGCGCTTGGCGATGACCTCGTCGGTGATGCGCATGTATTTTTTCATGATCGGCAAGCTTTTCTCGACATCGGTTTTGAGAACGTGAATCGCTTCGACGTAGGCCATCAGCATCCGCTTGACCAGATCGCGGTTGCTGCGCAGCAGCTCCTTACGAACGACCAGGCCGGATTGCGGAAACGGTTCCGTGCCGGTGGCGAAATCCGCCAGCGGCGTCAGATTGTAGCGCTCCGCTTCGAAACTAAATGGTGGCGCCAGGACGGTCGCATCGATGGTGCCGGCAACTACTGCGGCAAGCCGCGGCTGCGTCCCCGGAATAGCCAGGACGGTGACCGACTTAGGGTCGATGCCCCAGCGTTCCAGTGCATTGAGAAAGAAGAACGTGTTCATCTCGCCCGGCCCGACGAGCCCGACTGTCTTGCCCACCAAGTCCTGTGGCTTCTTTACTGTCTTCGGCTGGCCGACGATGCTTACCGTCGGCCGATTGGTCGAGGTTGCAATGATCACCAGATCGCCGCCGGCTAAGTTCGCCTGCACCGGCGCGACACCGGCGCTTTGCGATACTTGCAGCGCATTGGCGAGCAATGCCGCCGTGCTGCGCGCCCCCCCGGCGATCCGCACCAACTCCGACGTCATGCCATGCTTGGCGAACAGCTTCAGGTCATGCGCCACCCAAATCGGCGCTTGGTAGCCCAGCTCGCCGCCGTAACCCGCAGTGATTTTCGTCGCACCGCTCTGTGCGGCAGATGAGAAGTCTGATTGTGCAAGAAGCGCGAAGAGACCGAGTAACCTGATGATTCTTTTGAACGCTTCCGAATTTTTAGCTTCCACTACTTGTTCTCTTCCTTCCCCACATAGGACTGCCGGTATGTCTGAAGCGTCTTGCCGCGCAGCTCGTAAAGGAATTGAATCACCCGCTCGTTGCTCATGAACTTGTCCTGCTCGTAGTGATCGTGATGGACGATTTCTTCGAGCGGGCGGCGCACTCCCTCCGAGGGTTGCACCGCCGGGTAGCCGATCGGAATGATCAAATAGAGCATCATCAAGTCGGGCACGCCGAGCACTTTCTTGAACGGTTCCTGAACGTGAATCGTTACCCACTGCGTCGCCAGTCCCAGCGACACCGCAGCGAGATGCATGAACGTGCATGTGTTCGCCAAGCCATCGGTGAGGTGCGATTGATCGCGTCCGAAGGTATGCGCGCCCTGCACCGTGCCCCACTGGCGCCGGCCGTCGCCGACGACGACGATCAACGCCGGCGCTTCCGACCAGCCGGCGCCGCGGCGCTGCCGCTCGACCGCCTCGTCCGCAGTCATTTGATAGGCCGGATGGCGCAGCTCGAAAACCCGCTGCTGCTCCATCCAGTAAATAAAGTCGGTGTTGTCTTCAGAGTAGCAGCGAAACAGATCCTTCTTCACTTTGGCATCTTTGACGACGATGTACTCCCAGGGCTGCGAGTTGGCTCCAGACATTGCCCAGCGCCCCGCTTCGAGAATCTTGCCGATGTATTCGTCGGGTATCGGATCGGGCTTGAGTTTACGGACGCTCGAGCGGCGCCGAATGATGTCGTAGAGAAGATCGTAACCGGGGGTGGAATCTGCACTCATGTGGAAACCTCCAAAATATTTCAACAATTCACGTAAAGCTCAGTCCTTATAGCTGACATTGTAGCGCAGCTTCAATCGCCGCTGTGCTTTCTTCGGCATTCCGAGCATCTCACATCCTTCCCCTCGACGGGGAAGGATTGAGGAAGGGGTGCCTGAATATTTCAATTCGTGCAGAGCACCCCTATCCTAGCCTTTCCCCGTCAAGGGGAAAGGAACCGGACTCGCTCATTCAATCATGATCCTGCAACGACCCTAGCAGCGGCGCCAATGAAACCCGCGTATCCAACACTTGCACTTCGTTAATCACCGCTCGCGCCTTTGCCTCGCCCAGTACCGGGCCGGCCAAGCCGAGAAACTTCTCTTCAACATCTTGGCGTGGCATCGGATTTTCGCTCTCACCCTTCGGGGCGATAATTTCTTCGGTATGCATTTGACCATCGCCGAGCGTCACCGTTACTCGCCCGGCCCAATATTTCGGAAAGTGCCGATCGAGTTCGGTATCGGCGCACACCGTAACTTTCGCCATCAATTGGCGCACTTTCTCGCTCTGCAAAAACGAGTCTTCGAACGAGGCCAAATCGATCTTCCCTCTGAGCGCCGTCACCGCCATCACATATTGCCCGCTGGCCAAAGTGGCGGCGCGGAGTGTCGGCGTTGCCGGGCGATCAACCATGGCGGCGTTTTGTGTCGGCACCGCCAATTCAAGCGCGCGAATTGCATCGACACTGATCGAGTTTTGGCTCATCAACTTGAGCAGCGCTTCAACTCCGGCATGCAATTGGCGCGCACAGGGATATGGTTTGAAAGCAACGTCGAGCAGATGGAATTGCTGCAAGTTTTGCAAAAACTCAAATTTCGGTTCAGCGCAAAGCGTAAAACAAAAACCGCGCCGATCTTCCAGGGCACGCTTCGGTCCGCTCAATCCTTGTTCTGTCGCGAGTAACGCGAGCATCCCATTTCGCGCCGCGGAGCCGAAGGCGAGATGGCGCGCCGTCGCGCCTTCGTTGCCGCCGGTGAGCATGCCGCCTGCGTGCAGAGATGCGATGCCGAATGCGTTGCTAGTCTTGTCGACCGGCCAAGCTAAAAATTTCGCTCCTGCCGCCGCCACGCCGAAGGCGCCGCAAACCGTGCTCGGCCACCAACCGCGGGCGAACAGTTTCGGCGCATCGATGCTCAGGCCGATCCGCGCGGTGGTTTCGTAGCCGGCGATCGCCGCTTCGATAAACTGTCGGCCGCTGCCCCCATGTTTCTCGGCCATCGCAAGGAGCGCGGGAATTACCATGCCGCCAATGCAAGTCGCCGCGCCGCCATGAATGTCGTCAAGCTCGCCGCAATGCGCCGCCGTCGCCATCGCCTGCCCAGCGTCGAGATAGGCTGCTTGCAACCGGGTGCCGAACAGCGTCGAGGAAGCATTGCCAGCGCTCGCGGCTAGCGCGAGACTGTAAGCTAACCGTCCCGGCTCCAAACGTGAACCGGCAAGCAAACAACCGATTGAATCGAGAATGTGAAGTTTCGCCGCGTCGACGACCGCAATAGGAATTCGTTCGATGCCAAGCGTAGCAGTGTGGCGGGACAGCTGCTCGCTAAGGGTTTGTTCGGCCATGGTCGTCAGCGACAGTTCAGCACTCGAACGCAGCAGCGATCGTACGTCCTCTCCAGAGGGAGAGGGTAAAAGTCATCACGTTTGCGATTTTTGAGCCCTCTTATGAAAATACCGATTTGAGGAAAAACTCCCCCGGTCCTTCGGCCTCGCCCGTTTGCCAAAGGGGGCCATTGGGAGATTTTCCGTCGTTGCTTTGAACGTGGCGCAGCTCATTTTCATTTGCTGTGTTGTGCCGACCGGTACATGAGTTCTTTGGGTTCTTTGCGGCCAAGGTTTCGAAACCGAATTCGCAATTCAACCCGCGACCTCGATCACCAACTGCCCGAGTTCGTTTACTTTCATGCTATCGTCCGGGTAGACTAGAATCGTCGCGCCCATCTCCTCGATCACCACTGGACCGGTTAATTGATCGCCCGCTTTAAATCCACCGCGCAGATAGATCGGACAATCCACCGGCTTGGTGTCGAAGATCACCGGCCGGCGGCCCCGCTCGCCGCGGTCTGCGGCATGAGATGCCATAGCTAACGGCAACTTGTTGTCGAATTTTCCT
>DASSGE010000402.1:0-3920 GCA_035693605.1 Binatia bacterium | reverse complement strand
ATTAAATAAACGCAGCTGTTCACTGGTGGCCGCGCAAGCTTCGGCGCTAAGCTCGATTTCGATCGCGCCGGCGGCGAGCTGAAGCGACTCCAGACGCAGCCGCACCAGATCGAGAAGCTGCACCGCATCGAGGGTCGGCACCGCCGGACGCAGCGACTCTTTGAAACAATCGCCGTGATCGATCAGCAATGATAGCCAAAGCGCGACCAGCGCCTGATGGCGCGCAGCCAGAGTTGTCAACAAGGGATGAAGCAGCTGCTTGATTAAAAACAGCAGCCTGTTGCTGTCACTCTCGGCGTCATCGAGAAAAATTTTCTCTCGCGCCGGTTCTAATGGCGCGCTCGGCGCCAGCGGCGCCCATAGTTCGCCGGCGGCCATCCGGTGCAGACGGTAAGCCTCCTTGCCGAAGCGCTCGCGCAGCCCGCCCGGCGGCAAGGACAACAGCTTACCAACAGTGGTGATGCCGAGCTTCGACAGCGCATCGCGAAACTTGGGCTCGATGTTCAAACGGTCGAGCGGCACGGCGCTGGCCGCCTGCTGTTCTTCAGCGGCATCGCGAAAAATAGTTATCCCCGCTTTGGTTTTAGCGACCGCATAACTGCCGAACCGGCTGAAACCGACGGTCAGATTGGCGTTGAATCCCCGGGCGCCGAGATCTTGCTGCATGGCGCTGGCCCACGCTTTGGGCGAAGCATAGAGACGCTGCAGGCCGCTGCCGTTCAACCAGAAGACGCCCGGCTCTTGCGCCGCCGGCTCGACCTCGGGGGTAAAGCGCAGCAGCCGCTCGGTTAAATCGCCCAGCGCTTTGTCACTCTCAGCCTGTGACACTTCGCCGGCGCGCAGCGTCGATGCGAGGGAAAATGCCGCGGCGTAGCGCAGACCGGGCAGCACGCCCTGTTGGCGCGCGCTTTCATTGACCCAGAGAACTAATCCCTGCGGCTTGTCCTGCGCCACCACGGCCGCCGGATGACCGGCCCAGTCGGGATGGCGCCGGAGCAAGAGCTGCAATGGGAACGCCGGCAGATCAACACAGGCCAGCCGGCCCGGTATAGAGTTCTTCATAATTCCAGGTGGGACCGCGCCGCTTGTCCTTGAGCACGCGCAAAGCGCAAGCAAAGCGATTACCCTCGACGCGTTTTTTCTCGGCATGGGCGCGCAGAGAAACCAGTGAACCGAGAGAAAAAGCCCCCTGAGTTTTTTCCGTCAGACAAATCAGCGCCGTGTGATGACGATGGGCGAGGCCCGTCAAGCGCGTCTGCAGCGGCATGGGAATATCGGCGGTGCCGAGATCGAGCACGACCAGGCCGAAGCCGCCGGAGCGCAGAAGCTTTTCGCCGGCGCGGGCGATGCTGTCGGCGCGCAATAAACGAATGACGACCAGCGCGTCTAAATCGATGCCGCCTTGAGCGGCATCCGGCGGATAAAAAGAATGCTCCGCCAACGTGACCCAGCCCACCGGATCGCCGCGCGCCTGCGCCTGGCGAATCAATGTAAACGTCAGCGTCAACGACGCCGAAGCCGCCGCTCCCGAGATCTCGACGAATCGCCCGGCGACCTCGTCAAGCGTCCATGGCGTTGAGACAACAGCGGGACAAAGTTTTTGTATGGAATACAAAGCCATAATGAGAACTCCAGAAAAGGTGTCCTGCACCAGGCGAACACAAACGAACGGAGATCAACAACCGACAACAGCTTTAGAACGGTGACGAACCGCTACAGGAAAGAACGTCGCGTTGGCAAAAAGTAGAAAATGCTAAAGAAGAGGATCTTTGAATACGGCGCCTCCGAACAACAAGATGCGCGGCGGCGGTTCGCGCGGAACGACTGGTTAGACCACTAGGCTTTACGAACGATCATTATTGGTCCATCAGACCCAACGCCGGACTGCCTCAGCCGTGTCACCCGGGTTCGTGTTGAAACACAACTTGGCTCGAGGAGCATGTTCATGCACCGCGTTGATCAACTTTTCGAATAAAAGGAAATACTTCGGGATCGTTCGCACGCAGGTATTTAATTTCTGGGATAATGAGGCGCAAAAGCCACGCGGTTCGAAGGACATCGCTTGTCTCGCCTAGGATGTGCAGGCCGATGAATGGTGAAAGTGACTCGGGTGATATTGTTATTTTTTGGCAGCTTCAACGACTTTCAGCTTAATCTTGGCTCGACCGTCTTTGACCATATCCAGTTCCTGTGCGGCCCGGCCAGAAACGTCGATTATTTCCGTCTTCGGTCCATGGGGTCCACGATCATTGATACGGACGACAACGCTTTTACCATTCTTCAAGTTGGTCACCTCGACCATCGTGCCCAAGGGAAGAGTTCGATGCGCGCCGGTCAGAGCGTTCTTGTCGTACTTCTCCCCGCTGGTCAAGGGGCGACCTACCAAATTGTCGCTATAAAAAATCGCAGTGCCGGTTTCCTCTTTCCCTACCAGGGTGCCAGCAGCAGGGTTACTAGCCGCCTTCTCTTGGGCTGCAGAGAGTTCCGGAGATGAAGCCATTATGCTGAGCAAGCAGAAGGCTGAAATCATGCCATATGGCATTGTTGTTCTCATACTACCTCCTGATATGTGATTTCTGAAAAGCATTGACGGTGTTTACCTTACCGACTAGCTATCGCCTATGAAGAAGTCAAGTTGGGAGCTTGGCACTTATCTGCCACGCGTGTGCTCCAGCGAGGTGTTAGATGCGCGTTCAACTTATCCACTTTTCGGCGGATCCCTCAGGACTTCGCTTTCTTCGAAGCTTTCGACTTGCCAGAACTGTTGCGGGCGACCGCTTGGCGAACGAGCGCCTTGAAGGCGGACTCGTCAACTTCTTCTCCTTCGTGGATGTCGATCGCGCGGCGTACTTTTCCGTCGAGACTCGAGTTGAAGAGATGGGCCGGATCTTTCAGAGACGCGCCCTTGGCGAAGGTAAGCTTCACGACATTCTTGTAGGTTTCGCCAGTGCAGATGATGCCGTCGTGCGACCAAACCGGAGTGCCCATCCACTTCCACTCCTCGACGACGTCCGGGTCGGCTTCCTTGATGAGCTGGCGCATCCTGCCGAGAGTTTTCCCGCGCCAGTCCGCGAGTTCGGCGATTCTTTTCGAGATGAGCTCCGATACCGACTGGCCTTGGCTCGCGCCCGACTTTTTCATGTTCTCATCCTAGAAGTTCCGGAAGAAAGTTGCGTCAAATTCCGCTGCGCGCGCATCAGCCATACGCCGTTCGCTGCCGCGCATGATCAGGCCACGCGGTCATAATCAATCGCACTCTGAGTAGCCAAGATGCCTGCCATAGTGCAAGCACTGGAAAACGTATGCAGTCGGGCTGCCATCTTTGTCGAGCGCGCGGAAGTAATCCTGCCAGTCGGGCCCGTTAACCATACCGCACTCCTGCTGGATCGAAGGCACTGCATCAGCCCACCGGCGCTCAAGCTCTGCGCGGCCCGCTCGACCAACAAACGCTGCCGCATCACCACAACAAGCAAGCCAGTGCTCCTGCTGCCAACCTGAGAAGCCGGGTGTCCGAAACGCCACCTCCTCGATAACGGCATCGGGGACGACTGGTGTCTTAGAATACCCACCAACGCCCGCTGCATCCGTGAACTCTGCGTCGAACTTGGCGTGAGCCGAACCGTCGGCGATGCACCAGGGACAGATACACTCGGATAACTCCTCAACCGAAAATACCGGGCCGACGTAAATGTATCCTCGCTGCTGGCCGCAACACTCACAATGAGTGTCTGAAGGTTTGATGCTCTCAGTCGCGATTGGGTCTGGATGATATTTTAATGTTGGCAAATTCATGGCGCGCAGTGTGCCCTAACGGCTTGCGGCTGAGCCGTGGCGAGTAAGCGAGCGTGTAAGGCGAGCGGTCTCGACATCAGTCTTAAGCCGCGGGTTAGCCAAGTGGAAACAGTTCGCCCGGTTGTTCC